>JAISOY010000166.1 GCA_031275285.1 Bacteroidales bacterium
TGTCTCACTAACAAAAATCAAGTAACCACCACCTCCGGCTCCTGATAATTTCCATCCCAGCACTTGTGATTTATAAGGCTCCAATGCATCATTGATATCCTGGGTAATCATATTCGGAAACATTTTTAATTGTGCTTCAAAACTGGCAACAGAAGCACGCCCCCAACCATCCGCATCTTTATTCAGAATAGCATTCCAGCATGCTTCAGAAGCCTGACTCAAAGCCATCACACCATCTTTGTCAATATGCACATTCGCAAGTACATCATAATCACTCACACGGGGATAAAGCGACACAAGCCAGACATGTTGTTCAATCCAGGACAAAAGATCCGGGTCAGTCACTTTATCTATCTTTTCCGGCCAGTAATTATCCTTATAAAAAAAACGATTCAGTCCAGGCATCACAATACCTAAAGCATCCTGCGAACCGCTCACATATTCTGTACCCGGAGGATTCTCATAACAAAACAAGGTCCGTGCCAACATCTCCTTCTCACCGTCGGGAATATCCGTATGCCACAATTCTATTGCTTTCTTGCGGGAACTCGTAGACATACCGCTACGGTCATTAAACTCATAATCGGGTTCGATGGAAACGGTTATAACAGAACCGGGGTAATGCTTATTCACAAAAGGCTGATCCAGCCAGCCTCCGGCCAAATCTATACGATAAGGAATCAGGCACTCCTTTCGCAAGGCTGTTGTTGAACGAACCGGAAGGCTGCTATGAGGAATACGCTCGCTAACGATATAACGGATGCCATAATCTTTACAAAACTGTTCTTTTGCCGGAGAATGACCGTCACGATTAACAAAGAAGATATCAGGTTCAAGTTGCTTTATATCTTCCACAAAATCAAGAATACCGCTACCGCGGTTTATCCATGCATCTTTGACTGCCTTCAGAGCCTTAACCATATATAAACGTTCCGCCTCCGTATTGATCGTTTTACGGGCTTTCAACTCCTGGATAGTTTTGTCCGAACCGATCCCCACATATAAATCTCCATATCGTGCAGCCTCCTCAAAAAATGCAACATGACCACTGTGCAGCATATCATAACATCCGCTCACAAAGACCTTTTTATTCATATACACATCTTTATGCATTGATTTCAGTGAGGCAAAGATACGAAATAAGTACAATTCTCATCTTTTTTTCCCCCAATTTATTCTCCAATCATATTTTTTCATGTATCTTTACCGTCCGATTTATACGAATTATCATCAATATTTATATCATAATATGAAGACAACAATTGAAGAACGCTGGGGGACACATCCCGATGACGTAAAACATTACGACACGGCACAATTAAGAAACGAATTTTTAGTTGAAAAGCTATTTGGAGCAGATGAGGTAATCATGGTTTATACCCATAATGACCGCCTTATCATAGGTGGAGCATTTCCCGTAAAAGAAAACCTGAAACTGGAAACGGTGGATTTGATCCGTTCCGAATATTTTTGCGAACGGCGTGAAGTGGGAATCATTTGTATCGAAAATGAAGGTCTTGTTTCTGTTGACGGGAAAACATTTGAAATGACTTACAAAGATGCTTTGTATATAGGAAGAGGATCGAATGAAGTCATTTTCAAAAGTAAGGATGCTGCCTGCCCGGCAAAATTTTATTTTGCATCTTCACCTGCACATGCGGCATTCCCGACAACTGCGATTACCAAAGAGATGCGTCGCACACGCGAACCGGGCGTAAAAAACCTGTCCAACGAAAGGATTTTAAACCAGTTGATATTAAGTGAAATTGTACCATGCTGTCAGTTACAGATGGGATTAACCGAAATCAAAGAAGGAAGTGTATGGAATACAATGCCGCCGCATACCCACTCCCGCCGCATGGAAGCCTATTTTTATTTTAAAGTTCCCGAATATCAAGCGGTCTGCCATTTCATGGGACAACCTCAGGAAACAAGGCATATCTTTATGGGAAACGAACAGGCAGTGATTTCACCTTCGTGGTCTATCCACTCTGCAGCCGGAACCAGCAACTATACGTTTATCTGGGCAATGTGTGGAGAAAACCTGGATTATGATGATATGGACACCTTTACGGCGGATAAGCTCCGCTAATATGAAAAGGATAATTATTTAACGTATAATGCACAATGAACATGAAAAATTTATACTTTTTGATTTCAGCTTTTATTTTGCTGCTTTCATGCAACTCGGGCCTGAATATAACGGTAGAAAATCCAAGCGAGTTCGATCGCTTGGAAACAGTCGAAATACCGACAGGAAAATTGATGAATCTTCCGGCAGAAAAAGTATATATAGTAGCAAACCAGAAAGGTGAAATTATCCCGTCACAAACCACCTATGACAGAAAACTGATATTCCAAACGGATATCAAAGCAAAAGAATGCTTATCCTATACGGTAAAAACAGGAACACAGTCAACCTTCCGGTCAAAAGTATACGGACGTTTTATTACGGAACGAAAGGACGATTTCGCCTGGGAAAATGACCGGGTGGCATTCCGTATATACGGGCCAGCTCTTGTTGCTGTTGATGGCCCCAGTAACGGACTGGATCTATGGTACAAACGAACGAGCGATCTGATTATTGATAAATGGTACAAAGATGACTTGGCCGGGATCCGCTCTTATCATGATGACCACGGCGAAGGACTTGACGATTATAAAGTAGGACGAACTCTGGGAGCAGGCATGATGGCCCCTTTTGAAAATGATTCACTGACTCTGAATGAAAATTTTGTCGGTCAGGAAGTCTTGGAAAACGGACCGTTACGTACGACATTTAAACTTACATACAAAGATATTACGGTTAACGGAAAGACGTTCAGCGAAAGCCGTACTTTTTCAATTGATGCCGGCTCCCAGTTAACCAAAGTAACACAGGAATATGGTACTCGTGATACATTAACCGTCGCTGCAGGGCTTATCAAACGCACTGAAAACGGCGAAGCTT
>JAISOY010000167.1 GCA_031275285.1 Bacteroidales bacterium
AGGTGTCAGTTCCGCCATAGATGTGTTCTTAACAACCATCGCCACAACATCACCCTTTCTTTGTACCATTCCCAGTACTGGTGTCTTGCATTTAGAAGAACGACCTTGAGAACCTTTAACTTTCTTATTTGCATGGCGGTTCTTGCTTTTGCCACCAATATACGTCTCATCTGCCTCAACCTCAACACTTAACCTATTTGTGTTTTTGCAATCCATACAGAAACGTATCTTTTGAAGTAATAACCATGCCGTTTTTTGGGTCACGTTTATATTCTTTGCTAGTTGCAGTGATGAAATACCTTTCTTATTGGAAAGTATCAACCATATGGCGGTGAACCATTTTCTTAGAGGAAGTTTGGTGTTCTCAAATATGGTTGATGTCTTTACATTGAATTTATTTTGGGTGTTCTTACACATATACTTATGGTTACTCAATTTATACACTTTAGATGTACGGTCAAATGGTGATACAACACCATCTTTCCAACGAAGATTTTCTAAATACTCAATACATGAACGTTCATCAGGAAGTGCATCTAAAAGATCTAATAATGAATTGAAGGATTTTATATCTACCATAACAATCTAATATTTACCTAAATATAATGATTATATTTCTAAAAAACAAATGTTTTTGAATAAAAATAAGTGGTATATTTACGGAAATTAAAATTCAACTTTATGAAAGCAATAGAAATAAAATGTGATAAATGTGGAATTCAAAAAGCAATATTGTTACCAAATGATTTTGCTTTTTGTCTAAAATGTCAAAAACTAGTTGCACTAGGAGGTCTTGATCAATCACCAATACAAAGTCCTTCTAAATGTTCTTTTTTTAATTCTTCTAATGAAGAATTGTAAATTCTATCAAGTTCATTTTCTAGTTCTTTGTCTTTATATATATAAGATAAAATCTCATAACCACTTTCTCTACTAGGACACTTTTCTTTAAACTCTAAACGAGTAACATATTTTGCTGTATATATTTTCATTTCTTTTTACTGTTAAGATGTATATAGTCACCTATTTTTATTCGTCTTTGCGCAAATAATGCATATTGCATTTTGACCCGGTTATGGGATAAGTCCCGCATTCAAGATGATGACGATACAAAACCAAAGTGAAATTCTGTAGAAAAACGATGAGGAATGGTCCTTGCGTTCTCGTACAATTTATCGTATGGAAAATAAAATTGAAATAATAATTATCTTTGAAGGGGTGATCATCAATTTTATGGAATGCGTAAAATAAATATCCGGATCATTTTTATTATTTATAATAGATTGATGTATTTACAATTAACACATTTGATTGCATATATTTAAAAGTTGTGTTCAAGCGGTGGACAGAGCGGTGGACAAATTCGCAAAAAATGACATAGTTGTCAGTAATTGTAATATAGATGGTAATAAATGTAGTTCTATGAAAAGTTGTAGTATTTTAAAAAGTCACTTTCCGATAAAAATAAACTGTTTCATTGTCTTATTTTTGTCATTCGCATTAGTTTGCAGTGCTCAATCCAAATGGAAAGAAGACGTTGCCTTTCTAAAAAACGAGTTGCCCAAAAAACATGTAAACTTTTTCTTTCAACTTGAACAGAAAAAATTTGAGACGGAGTTAGATGCCTTATCACTGAAAATTGATGAAATGAATGATGTTGATATTGCCCTTTCTCTTCAGAAGATTATCGCAAAAGCAGGAGACTCTCACACAATCGTAAGATATCGACAATTATTGGACGATAATAAACGTTTGCCGTTACAGTTTTACTGGTTTGATGACGGGATATATGTCCTGTCCACCACGAAGAGGTACGAACATTTGTTGGGTAGTCGGCTGGAAGGAATAGAAAATCATCCAACCCCTGAAATTACTGATAGTTTAGCCACACTGATAACTTGCGATAATAATTCTTGGATTAAACATAATGTACCCGGAATTATATCCGATACTCAAGTTTTATCCTATTTTGGATTTATTCAAAGCAATTCATCATCTATACTTATCTCATTCACAGATATTAACGGGAAAAAATTACAGGAAAATTTTGTTATTGGCGAAAAGACGGACAATTTGATTGACTTAATAACAAAAGAAACGCCCTTATTCAGGCAAAATCCCGATAAATTCTTTTGGGACTGTTACTTTGACAATGGAATTTATTACGTACAGTATAATGTCTGCATGTCAAAAGACGTGATTACTGATGCGATTGCTGAATACGGCAAAGAATACGTCCTTTCTGCATTGGGTATATCGGAAACGGAGTTGGAACGTGAATTGGAACGCATACCTTCATTCAAGGATTTGACCGAGAAAATTTTTTCAGTTGCCAATGAAAAACCTGTAAAACGTTTTGTATTTGACATGCGTTTAAATGGTGGCGGAAGTTCGGATATAGGGGATAATTTCATACAACTGCTAAAAAAGAATGAAATGCTTAATAAAAAAGGAGTTCTATACGTAATCATAGGACGCAATACTTTTTCTTCGGCAATGATCAATACGATGAATTTCATAAATCAAACCGAAGCCATAACAATTGGCGAAGAAACCGGAGCAATGCCCAATCATTATGGACAGGTAGAATCATTTAAACTTCCCAATTCTGGTATAATCATTCAATATTCAACCAAATATTTTCGCTACGCAACGGAAAATTTGAATACAATAACCCCTAATATCAAGGTGGAATACAACTTTGATGATTATTTGAACGGAATAGACCCTGCAATGAATGCGATTTTGAATGATAATTAAACAATGCCTGACACACAACGAGGCGGTTTACTCCAATTAATAATGAAACAACAAATGTCATGAAAAATCTAAAACTATTAGTATTGGGATTATTTCTATCAAATCTTACTTTTGGACAAGTAGTGAAAATCCAAACAGGAACAACATTTTCAAAACTCGATTGGGTAATTGGTAATTCTGCATTTGCACTTTTCAATGAAACATTGGTAGGCTATTCAATCTTTGCAGGCATGGATTATTTTGAAAAGAAATATTTCAATCTGTCGAGTAATTTAGGATTTATACAAAAGGGTGGTAAAGAAACACACTCTTTAAGAAATGAATCCGGAGATTTTTTAAAAAAAACAATCAATGCAAAATTGGATTACATCACAATAAATACAGTATTGGATATAAAGTATCCGATTAAGAATAACATATCTCCTTTTATCAGTTTTGGTCCTCGATTTGATTACTTGATAAACTATGATGAAGTATTTGATGGACTAAATGAAATGGATGCCTTAAAGAAATATAGCATAGGGCTGATTTTGGGCGGAGGACTTAAATATGATTTATCAAAAATTCAAATTGGGCTTCGAGCTGATTATTACCTGAATTTTCATAAAATAACTGATATTCCAACACAACTACCAGAGAACTTAGGGTGTAAAATAAATGATAAGACAGTAATTTTAAATTTGATAATTGGCTTTAGATTATGAAGATTACTGGTGTCCGGAGTCTACTTGCTTAATATACCGGACTCTACTGCGGTATCGCGTTCTTTTTTCAAACGCTCCTTTTCGTTCTTGTAATCCGCTTTCAAAGCTTTTAGTTTCAGCTTCATTTCATCTTCGGACAACGGACTTTTTTCGATCATTTTTATGTCCTTTTCATAGTTCTGTTCCAATAACTTTAACCGGATGTCATAATCGTCTTTAATGATATCACGCAATCCTTCCCCATCGTCCATGTTTCCGTAATGGCTTTCCCATGTTTTAATCTGGTTTTCGGTTAAAATCTGTCTGATGGCGGTTTTATGCTCCAATGCCAAGGCACGTTTTTTCTGTCCCTTTTCATATCCCGGGATATTGCTCCTACCGATGGCTTCGAATTTTGGGCCTACATCCCTATTCAGCTTTTTGATTTTTGTGATCTGTTCCGCTGACAGATTTAATGCTTTTCCCGTTTCATTTTTATCGGAAAAATCTGATTGTATGTCCTGTGCGTGTAAGAATGAAACGGATATAAATAAAATGAATACAAAAAATATCTTTTTCATCGATCTTTATTTTTTAAATAAAAATGAATAACATAAAAAACTATGATACAAGTTTAAATAATAAAGTTGTAGAAATTCTGTAGAAGGAAACCGCGCGATTGCATCGTGTGGAAAATAAACAAGCCACACTACGGAATCGTGCAGACCATAGGAGTTTCATTTTTTAAAAGAATGGTTTTCCTGTCAATAATAAGATTCCTTTTATTCAGGAATAATTATCTTTGAGGAAGTGATATAAAATCAAAAAATGAAGTATGCCGGCTAAAAACATAGAAAATGCCAAAGTACACCTGGTTTTGGGTAGCGGAGGAGCAAGAGGTATCGCCCACATTGGAGTAATAAACGAATTGAAACGCCTGAACTGCGAAATTGTCAGTGTTTCAGGTTGCTCGATGGGCGCGGTTGTGGGTGGAATTTATTGCACGGGAAAATTGGACCAGTTTACCGAGTGGCTGTTGACGTTAAGGAAAAAAGACGTTTTATCGCTGATGGATTTCACATTATCGAGCGCAGGGTTGATGAAAGGCAAAAAAATATTGCAGGTAATCGAAGATCTTATCGGCACATACAATATCGAAGAACTGGATATTCCCTTTACGGCAGTTGCCACCGATTTATCGAACAGGAAAGAAGTGCACTACGAAACAGGAAATCTGTACAAGGCAATAAGGGCGTCTATCGGCATCCCGACGATCTTTACACCATTGATAGACGGCGATAAACTGCTGATAGACGGCGGAATTGTAAACCCGGTGCCGCTCTCAATCGTAAAAAAGAATAGCGACGACGAAATCGTTATTGCCGTTAATTTGTGTGCAAAGCTTAAAACCAATCCATTCCGCATGAAAAAGAATGAACCTCTTATCAACACCAAATATTTCGGATTTTATAAAAATACAAAGAACGTAATATCTTCAGATTGGTTGAAACGTAACGACATAGAGCCACAACTCGAAGTTCCGAATGTCATCAGTGTCCTGTCTCAGAGTATCGACCTGATGCAGGAGCAGATCATCCACGAAACAGTCAATGCTTACAAGCCCGACGTGTTGGTAAACATCAGGCGTGATTTTGTCAGAACAATGGATTTTCATCTGGGAGACAAACTGATAAAAGAAGGTGTCAGGGCTTTTACCGATGCGCTATCAACCACTGATATCAACGAAAATGAGAAAGAAGACTGATCAAAAGGCCACTTTTTACAATATCCTGCATATATATGCCACTTTTATTTTCCGGCGCTGGTTCCGTACCATCGAGATCAACGGAAAAGAAAATGTTCCGGAAGATGCATCCGTAATATTTGCCCCCAATCATCAAAATGCATTGATGGACGCCATGTCGCTTCTTTCGTCGTTGCCCAAACCGATTGTGTTTATGGCCCGTTCCGACTTGTTCAGGAAAAAGGCAATAGATAAAATTTTGCGGTCACTGAATATCATTCCGGCATACCGAATGAGGGAAGGGTATGGAAACCTGAAAAAAAATGAAAATTCCTTTGAGCATGCCATCCGCATGCTGTTGGATAAAAACTTCTTTTGCCTGATGCCCGAAGGCGGACAGGAAGAAACCAGAACGCTCCGTCCCCTGGTAAAAGGGATATTCCGCATCGCCTTTGCTGCACAGGAACGGTTAAAGGATGCAGAATCGGTAAAGATTGTACCTGTGGGTATCGACTATGGTAATTACGACCACAGCGGTAGCCATTTAATTGTGAATTACGGAAAAGCAATCGATGTTGTTGAGTATTATGACTCATATTCAGAAAATCCTGCAGTAGCCCAAAATCAGCTGCGCGACGAACTTTCCAAACGAATGGCATCGTTGATGCTGAATATCGGCACAAAAGAATATTACGACTGTTTTTATATAGCGTCCTACCTCTATAATTCCAGAATGCTTGATAAAATGGGTCTGGAGGAGAATGAAACCAACCGTCTGGCAGCGCGGCAACAAATCGTCGCTCTTTTGCAAAAAGCTGAAGATAACGGTTCGGTACTATTGCCAGGGTTAGATAAATGCTGCAAAAAGTGGGCAGACAACTGTAATGATATCGTTTTAGCAGCCCGGACAAGCGAGTCCGGAAACAGGACGGACAGAAATTTATTGATCTCAATCTGTTGTCTGACACTTACTTTTCCATTGTTTTTATACGGTGTTTTAGTAAACGGGATACCGTATTTATTGACGAAATTTTTCTCATGGAAATCAAAAGGCACAGGTTTTCAGGCATCTCTCGCCTTTGGCCTGACCGTGCTGTTGTTTCCTGTTTTTTTCATATTGGAGACAATTGCATGCTTCCTCATCGTTCCTTCTTTTTGGATAGTTATTGCCTTTATATTGTCGCTCCCGCTTTCGCTTTTATTAATGTCGCGTTACACATGGTGTTTCCGTTTTGTAAGGGAACGGCTAAAAAATATCTTTGTAAAAAACAGGGATACTTCGGAGATCTTGAACTATGTTGAACAGTTGGTACGGGATTAAATTCGTAAAACCCGATTGGGAGCATAAAACGACTTAAAATAGAAGCTAGAATGCCGACACAAGCAATTTAACTTCGTTGAATTCTCGAGCTCGGTTGGCATCAGGCGGGTTAAAGTGGTTATTTGAAAAGTACGTACAATTTTGTAATTTTATAGTGGTTTGAAAGGAGTATCATTAGGCCTGTCGCCAAGCCTCCAATTGTTAGTGACAACCAACAGAAGTGCCAGTCTTGAAATGAAAGTAAGTTTAACGAAAAACAAATAATACCGATATATGGAAATTAAAAAGATAACGGAAGATAAGGAGCAGTTTATGGACCTACTGTTATTGGGCGATGAGCAGGAAAGTATGATTCGCAAATATTTAGATAGAGGGGAATTATTTGTCTTATATGACACTGACTTAAAAACGGTTTGTGTTGTAACACAGGAAGATGAAAACACCTGCGAAATCAAGAATATTGCAACTTACGAAAAAGAACAGGGAAAAGGATACGGAAGTTCAATGATAAAATATATCATTGAAAACTATAAGGATAAATGTGATACATTATTGGTTGGCACAGGCGATGACGATAATATTTTGTCATTTTACAAAAAATTCGGATTTGTTTATTCTCATACAGTAAAAGACTTTTTTGTAGATAATTACGACCATGAAATATTTGAAAATGGAAAGCAATTGAAAGATATGATTTACTTAAAAGTGAATGTATCCGGACAATGAAACAATAAGGATGTGATAAATAACAGAACATACTCTTCAAGCTATTCTCCTCAATATTTTTATACTTCGCCTATTTCAGTAGAATTTGACAACTAGCCTCCATTTCCGCACGATTGCATCACGTGGAAAATAAACAAGGAATCGTGCAGAGCATAGGAGTTTCATTTATAAGAATAACTATCTTTGAAGGAGTGGTTATTAATTTTATAAAATGCGTAAAATAGTTGTCCGGATTGTTTTTTCACTTATAATGGATTGATATATTTATATCTGATTACATATATTTAAGGGTTGGGCATCTGCCTTGAAAGAGTGGTAGTAATAAACTTATAATAAATGAAGCTGTATGAAAATAAATGTAACTTTAATTTTGCTTATTGTTGTTTTAGTCAATAAGTTTGCTTTGTCTCAAACGGCAGACTGCTTGAAAGATTTTGATTTTTTAGTCAAGAAAATTCAAGCTGATTATCCGGGATACAACGAAAAAGTCACGAATGAAAATCGTTCACTACTCTTGCTTTTAGAAAAAGAGATCAGACAGAAAATAACCAAGTATCCTGACAGTTGTGGATATTACTTAAATGAATATACGGATTTTTTCAAAGACCGTCATCTTCGAGTCAACCGTATATGGAAAGGAAACAATCAACAGCCTGAAATTATGAATATTTCAACGTATGGAAAAAATCTGTATATAAATGTTGATAGTTTGCAACAAGCGACAAAAAATACAAAAAGAATAGAAGGAGTTTGGAAAGGATTCAGGCAAACGTTTGTTGTTACCAAAGATGGGCAGAAATATGTAGGCATCGTTGTAAATAATCAGGGGTGGAAAAGCGGACAAATTATATATGAGTTTGAATCCGTCAATGACACAGTCTTTGATATAATCAATTACTCGTTAATCAAAGATAAAGAGCCATATAAAACGAAAGCATCATTACATTTAGATGGGAAAATAATTGAAATTCACAATGATACGAGATTTATTCGCAGATCTGATTCCGATATTTTAGATAAAGCTATTTTGTATTCTTATGTACCCGTATTTCCAAATGGAAGAAATATCTACCCCGTTGCGATGTATTTGAGTGATAGCACATTTTATTTGAGAATACCAAGTTTTTATAATAATACAGGTAATGAATTTGTAAAACAACATTGGAATGAAATTATGTTCCGCCCAAATTTAATAGTAGATATCAGATATAATGGAGGTGGACAAGATAATTATTATCAGGAGCTTGCTAGGATAATCTATACAAAGCCATACGAATCAAAAGGTGTAGAATGGTATGCAACAAAAGGAAACATTAGTATTTTTGAAGAAGGAATCAAAAATAGGGAAATTCGTAATGGTGAAGAAGGTCTAAAATGGACACAAGCTTTGATTGAAGCCATGAAAAAAAATGTGGGCGGTTTCGTTACTCATCCATATAACGTAAACAATAATAAGATGATTGAAAGAGATACGATTTATCCCATGCCCCGAAATGTTGGGATTATCATTAATGAAGGAAATGCTTCTTCTGCAGAACAGTTTTTATTGTCTGCACAAAAAAGCGATAAGGTCATTTTATTTGGCAACTGCAATACAGCAGGAATTTTGGATTATTCAAATATTACTCCCACTACCCTTCCATCGAATAATTATCAAATCTATTGTCCTATGACACGTTCAAAACGTTTACCCGAAAATCCTATTGACAATATTGGTATTGCTCCGGATATTATTATTCCGTTTCCTGCGACAGAGCAACTATATGATAAATTGGATAACTGGGTTTATTTCGTCAAAAATTATCTGGAACTTTTGAATGGAAAATAGAAATTAAACTAAATGTTAATCCTTTGAAAAACCATAAAATTAATTGAAATGGAAAAAGGAAAGAACAACATGGAAAACCAAAAAATGTCTAAGTTCCTGATACTTTATCAGGACGTAAACTATGAAGATACTTTTACACCAGAGTTATCAAATGAATTAACAAAAAAGCATGTCGACCACATAAGGGATCTGGATTCAAAGGGAATTCTTTTCCTGTGTGGCCCGCTTAAAGGCCGTGAAGAAGGAATGTTTATACTGAATGCGAAAACATTTGAAGAAGCTGAGGGCTATGTGAAAAAGGATCCGTTCATTATCAACAGGTGTTATAAAAATTATTTTATTTACGAAATAGAAGAAGCGAATGCCGGCAATAATTATCTTCTTGAGAATTATTTTTAATCCCATTATGATCCGTAAGATCAGATTACGCCCGTTAAATTAAAAGAGAAACACATGCCAGATTTAATTAAAAATATATACAATCACAAATCGCTCCGCGAACTCGCCCTGGACATTCAATCAGCTTATAGCACATTCCAGGTAGACGAATTCTTAAAATCAACAATGGACGAAACATGGGAAAATATAGAACTGAAAGACAGGATTATACGAATAAGTATGAACCTGGGAAAATACTTACCGGCAGATTATAAAACAGCGATTGGTATTATCGACCGGGTGGTAATGAACTATGGCACCTGGCTGGATGGCTTTGTTGGCTTCTTCCCGGTCTTTGTTGAGATATACGGACAGGGTGAAGAGAATTGGGATGTCTCTATGTCCGCCCTGGCGAGGTATACCCGGTATGCATCTTCGGAATTGGCTGTACGATCCTTCATCATTAGGCATGAAGATCGTATGATGGCACAGATGTACGCCTGGTCCAAAGATGAAGATGAGCTTGTCAGAAGACTTGCCAGTGAGGGCTGTCGTCCCCAGTTACCTTGGGGACAGGCGCTGACGAGTTTTAAAAAAGACCCTGCTCCTATCCTGCCAATACTGGAGCAACTTAAAAACGATCCGTCGATGACTGTACGAAAAAGCGTTGCCAATAACCTGAATGACATTTCCAAAACACATCCGGATCTGGTCGTAAAGCTAGCAAAGGAATGGTACGGTAAAAACGAACACACCGATTGGGTTGTAAAACATGGTTGCAGGACCATGCTTAAAAAGGGGAATCGTGATGTGCTCGCCATTTTCGGATATGACGATATTACTTCCGTGGATATTCAGGGCTTTGCTTTAGGGGCAACATCTGTTCTGATTGGTGAAGATATTACTTTTTCATTTGTGGTCTCAACAAAGGAAGCTACAAAAGTGAGACTGGAATATGGAATCGATTATGTGAAAGCCAACGGGAAAAAAAACAGGAAAATATTCAAAATATCAGAAGTTTCATTAAAAGAAAATGAAAAGAAACCATACACAAAAAAACATTCTTTTGCGGATGTGAGTGTCAGAAAACATTATCCGGGCATTCATTCGATTACCCTTATTGTCAACGGCATGGAACGCGGAAAACTGGATTTTGAATTAAAAGTGGGTTGATCATTTATCTTTAAGTGTCAACAGACAAAAGCACAGTAAAAAAGTTAATATCCGGAAGAATGGTAATGGAATACTATTTAGGAAAATTGGGATTGGGAAATAGTTCGGAGCAGGCTAAACGCTTACGAAAAATTGTATTGTCAGGCAAAACAGCATCCGAAATTATTTCCGGATTCAAAGAATTTATATTTTCTCAAAAAGAACTTTACCCGGATACTGTTTCTATGATTAACAGATCCCTGATGGCCGGACCCGGAAGCGAGTATCTGGGATTAGGAAAAGATGATTTTTCTCTAAAATCGGAAATATACAAACAACTTATAGATCAATTTCCGGAAGTATATAGTTTCAAGTTTTTCTGTGCAGACTGTTACCTGTTAGCGGATAGATCAGTAAATGAAATATATCCGGTTTTAAAAGAAGGAATGCTCCAGGATAAGGACAACATTAATTATCCTACATCCGACTTATTTGATTTAATACATGAAAGTGATTTTAGCTTCGATTTTGACATGCTCCTTTTGGATAAATATTATCAGCCATGCGAAAAAGCACTATTCGACGAATGGTTGGATGAATTTAAAGAACGATATAAAGAACCGTCAGAACAGGATTACCTGAATCAGTTGAAATGGAAGGGAAATAGTAATGCCTGACAAAAAGTTTAACTTTATTGAACTCGCAATCTAGGTTGACGTAATACAGGGACAGTGAATAATATGAATTTCGTGCGAGGGAGTCCCGCCCAAATGCCAAACAGCCAATAGATAACTGCAATTTAAGAAACAGCTCCAATAAAAGTAAACTGATTTGTGATTTTTTGAAAAAATCTGCAACTAATATGATAAAAAGGAAAAATGATGGATCTACCCGTTCAAGATAAGTTTGTTTCTGAGATTAACCCTCATCAAAAAATCATATACAAGATTTGTTATTTGTACACAAACAATTCAACTGATTTTAATGACTTATACCAGGAAATAATATTACAACTTTGGAAATCATATTCAAAGTTTGAGGGTAAATCAAAATTAAGCACCTGGATTTACCGGGTATCGTTGAATACGGCACTATATAGGCTAAGACAGGAAAAAAACAGACTTCAGATAGATTTACTTTCTCAATTACATTATGATATTCCGGAGATTGAAGACTTCGAGAAAAAAGAGAGTGTAGAAAGGGTTAAAGAATTACTGGGCAATTTGAGTGACATTGAGAAAGCCATAATAACATTGTATCTGGATGAATATTCACACGATGAAATATCCGAAATAATGGGAATAACCAAAACAAATATCGCTACGAGGATTAATCGAATTAAACTAAAATTAAAACAAAAGTTTAATAATTAAAATCATAGAAAAATGGAAAATGAAGATTTAAAGAAGGCATGGAATGCATTTAACAAAAGTGTTGAAAGCGTTGAGAATACACAAAAACACATATTAATACAAATGATTTCAAGAAAATCTGAGTTTAGATTGCAGTTAATGAAATTCCAAAGCATTATAGGTATTCTTATAGCACCTACAATTTTTATACTCGTGATTATACCTATGATTATTAATAACGAAAAGAATTCACACTTACTCATTGGTACTATCCTGGTTACCGGCATGTTTATATATAGTTTCGTTCAAGCAGTTAAATATTATAGGCTCATCAATCTAATTAAACCAACTTTTGAACCTGTAATTAAAACAAAAGAGAGAGTTTTAACAGTGAAAAAATTCATGGTAAAATTACAAAATCGTAGAAACCTGCTTTTTCCAATTTTTATAAGTGCCATTATCTTGATCTTATGGAATGATATAAAACACGGATCTCCTGTCATCATAGTTTTTTTGGCAGTTTTCGTTATTGCAATCTATTTTTGGGGTAGATTAAAACATAAATTATACTTTCGCGATAGAATTAATTCTATTGATTTGGAAATGGATGAATTGAAAAAATATCAATAAGACAAACGGGTGCTAAAAAGCACTATGTCGATTTCCGATTCATCCCAATTGGTTTGTCAGGCGGTGTGAGATTTCGTCCATTTTAATGCCGAGCAGATGTAATGTGGCGTCAGTGCAGGAGATAAAGTGTGTTGACACGAAGTTTACAGAGTGGCGGAAAAAAGTGAACATACCAAAAGATAGAAAAACATTATAGTATAATTGCATAATGAAAAAAAGCAAAGAACTGGCAATAGTTAAAAAGCTGACGAATATAAATGATGAAAACCGCATCGTTTTAAACGAAATTGGTTGGACAAGTCGTGTCTATATTGTCGATAATGGCGAATTTGTTTTTAAATTTCTAAAAAGCAAAAAATATCAGGAAGAACTCGAACATGAGATCAGCATTTTAAAACTTATAAAAAAACATGTGTTTAATGTAAATGTTCCTTTAATTCATTGGGTGGGCGAAGACAATGCCTACATAGGTTTCCATGGTATGAAGGGAAATTCAATGACAACAAAAGACATAAATAAATTAAACGAAGCGCAAAAGAGAAAAATAGGTATACAAATAGGATCATTCCTAAAAAAGCTCCACTCGATAGACTATAAAGGCGAAAGTCCAAACAACGAAGACCATATAATTGAATGGTTTCAAAAATCGTTCTATCAAAGAAAACGTACATTAAAAAAACATTTTAATGAGAATGAACTCAGCGCTATTGAAGAACTTGTAACAGGTTTACCACAAAAGTCAGCGATTCTCGGCATAGAACAGGTATTTTGCCATGGTGATCTGGGTTACAATAATATTTTGTTAACTGCTGATCTCGAAGTTGGAGTAATTGATTTTGGCGATGCAGGCAATCTCGACAAGTCATATGACTTTTCCGGATTAGAAGACGATATTATATTAGAAGCGGCAATATCAGCGTATGGCGGCGATAAAACATTAAGAGAAAAAATAGCAACAAGACGACAACTATTGCCGCTTATGGAAATGTTGTTCCTGATTGACAGAAAAGACAAAGAAGGTATTAGAATATGTGCCGACAAAATGAATAATATTTTAAAAAATACAGGAAAATGACAATATTTACCGACTTGACAATACGTACACAAATGCACTGACAATGTAACTGAAAAACAAACGCGCAGGCAAATGAGTATAAATCAAAAGCATAAAACAACATGAATGAGATAAATATTTTTGAAAGTAACCGGGCTGCCTGGAATGAGGCATTGGAATATCACCAAAAAGCAAGAAAAAATTCTTTGCAAAGCGGTTTTGAAAATCCTGATTTTACAACGTTAAACAGAAGTTGCGATGATGTTTTAATTGATCATTTGAATAATATTGATTTTTCCGGTAAAACCATTTCGCAAATACCTTGTAACAATGGCAGGGAATTGTTGTCGCTTATGAAGTTCGGTGCAAAAGAAGCAATAGGTTTTGATATTTCCGATACCGCCATTTTGGAAGCGGAACAACTTGCCCGGATAGCGAAATTAAACGTAAAATTTGTGCGTACAAACATATTGGAAATTGGCAATGAGTACAATAATTATTTTGATTTTATCTATATTTCAGAAGGCTCACTCCAATGGTTTCCCGATTTAAAAAAATATTTTTCCATTATTAGCAGACTTTTAAAACAAAACGGAAATCTGCTGATATTTGAAATACACCCTTTTGCCTATTTTTTTGAAAACGGTTTTAATCCGGAAAAACAGGATTTGAATTCTGCCGTTTCGTATTTTGAAAAGGGCCCGTATAGCTATAAAGATGGTATGGATTATGTCGGCGAAGTTTCGTATGAAGCAAAAGAATGCTTTTGGTTCATGCACAAAATGTCTGATATTCTAAATGCAATGCTTCACAACGGTATAGAAATTAATGAGTTTCACGAATACAATCTGGAAATGGCAAGTAATCAGGAAGCAAAATACGATAAATTCCCATTAAGTTACATCCTGACAGGTAAAAAGAAGTAATACATGGAAGATAAAATCGATGGGAGCGAATGGTAATAAATGAATAGGAGAGTTATAAAAATAAAAGTTGATACAGACATAGATTCTTTGAAGCGGTCTATCCTTCAAAAACTCAATATTGTCAACCAAAAAAGAAACTCTGTTACTGGATTTGAAGAAAAGCTAAAAAGTTATATTGACAGGAACAAGAGCATAATAATTGTGTTTCAGTATAATTGGGATGAGGTGGAAAAAGATCTAAAGTTTAAACTATCGCTGACAAACAAAGTTACCCGGCCCTATCCTGACAATTACAAAATGGATATTCCACTTAACAGATAGACGCTCAATCCGATTATAAAAACAGAGAAGCAGTCAGACAAAGAGAAAGCTGAATTTGAAACTGAATTTCAGGATAAATATTTGACATTTATTACTTTCTTTGCTAATCTTGAAGAATCAGGTAATGGTCAGATTATCATTAGCAGTAGCTGAAGATTTTTTGGTAGCTGCTAACAAGAGTTTAACTTTGTTGAACTTGCAAGTTCAGTTGGCATCAGGCGCGGGATTTTGTTGTGGCATTTCGGTTCGTACGACTTCGGTCCCGCCCGAATACCAAACCACCTAACGTGGGTAGTCATGCGAACGGCTATGTGACGAAATTAATGAGGTAAGAAACTGAGGGTCAAATAAATAATAAGTACATAAAAGTAGAAAAAACATGGTAGAAAATAAAACAGAAAATTTAAAATTTGCATGGCGGGTTATCCTGGCACATTCCATTGCTTATTTCATAGCAACCATGTTTTCAATGCTGTTGTTTAGTGCCGATTGGTTTTTAAATGGGACATTGTCGCAGATTATGAGACCAGCTACCGCTTCAATCGGTGCACTAGGACTCTGTATGCAAATCATTCGCGGCGTTATTATGGCATTAGTATTATTGCCTGCCCGAAAAATATTCACAATAGAAAAATACGGTTTTCTGAAGTTGGGATTTTTGATTTTTGGTTTGTCGGTACTATCAACATTTGCAGCAGCACAAGGCTCTATTGATGGTTTTATTTACACCAAGCTTTCTTTAATGGAACATTTAATTGCTTATCCCGTAGCCTTTTTATGGGTATTCCTGTTTTCCGGTATCTTATGGGGGCTTTACAAATTTGAAAAAAAGACAGTTAACATTATTGCCAGTATCCTGTTTGTTTTGATTAATTCAATAAGCATACTGGGATATTTTATAGCTTTGTCAAAATGAAAAGTAAGGGAGTACAATATGAGTTTTCAGCAAAAATTTGGTATTCGTCGTCTGATGGTATACATGGTTGGTATTTTATTTCTCTTCCAAAAGAATTGGCAAAAGAGATAAGAGACAATCTTAAATTCCTGGAAGAGGGCTGGGGACGAATGAAAGTAACGGCAAAAATTGACAACAGCGAATGGAAAACCGCAATATGGTTTGATACAAAAAATGATACTTACTTGCTTCCTCTCAAAGCAGAAATTAGGAAAAAGGCAAAACTTGAAATTGACAAAGTGGTGGAAATTATTATTTGGGTGTAAATGGAATTGTCAGAAACAAATGATAAAAATATACGGACACGCTAATAAACGGTTTAACTTTGTTGAATCCGCAGGTTTGGAGATACAATGAAAAAACAATGTGAAGTTAAATATGACAGAAATAGAAAAAATCAAAAAACGAATTGCAAAACCAGCAACAGTATTTATGACAGGAGGTTTTAGGCCGACGAATTCAAAATCTGAAAGTTGGATTGGACGGGTTTACTTGTACAAAGAGAATGAGGAAATACCAAAAGACAGTGAAGGAAATTTAATGATGACGGTATTTCAACTTTGTTTGGATAATTTTTCGTCAGTTCCTGAATGTTTATCGGACACAAAAGTTCTTACGGTTTTTATGTCTAAGGATTTTCCTGTTGATTTGACGCCCAATGGGAAAATTTGGCAAATCAGAGAGTATACAAAAACCGATTCATTAATCATTAAGGATTTGACCAACAAGGACTCATTCATAAAACCGTTTCCTTTGAAACCCCAAATAGTTGAAGAGGATTTCCCGGTGTGGGATGGTGGCGGATTACCGGACGAAATAGTCGATGAAATTTTGGAACTCGAAAATTCCGGAAAAATCACGGATTATTATGATATTACCGAAAATCACTACGGTCATAAAGTTGGTGGATACCCAAGTTTTTGCCAACCGGGAATATATTTTGGCGAAGACTTTGAATTTGTATTTCAAATAGCCTCTGACGAAAAGGCAAACTTGAATATAGTAGACAGTGGGACAATTTTTTTGGCAAAAAATACTAAAACAGGAGAATGGGTATCCTATTGCGACTTTTACTAATAAAAACGGCAGCGAATATGGGTTAACGTCAGGCGGGGCTTAGTCGCGTCTCGGAAGTTCATCCGGATTTTGTCCAGCCCGAATGCCGGACCACCAAGATGCAAACCGGTAGAAAGCAGCACCGAAATAAAAATAAGTTTAAAGAAAAAAGGAAATAATACCGGTATATGGAAATAAAAAAAATAACAGTGAATAAAGAACAGTTTATGGATCTGCTGCTATTGGGCGATGAACAGGAAAGCATGATTCGAAAATATTTAGATAGAGGTGATTTATTTGCCTTATATGACACCGGTTTAAAAACAGTTTGTGTCGTAACACAGGAAGATGAAAACACCTGTGAAATCAAAAATATTGCAACTTACGAAAAAGAACAGGGAAAAGGATATGGAAGTTTAATGATAAAACATATCATTGAAAACTCTAAAGATAAATGCGATGCACTATTGGTTGGAACAGGTGATGATGATAAGATATTGTCGTTTTACAAAAAATTCGGGTTTATTTATTCTCATACCATAAAAGACTTTTTCGTAGATAATTACGATCATGAAATATTTCAAAACGGAAAGCAATTAAGAGATATGGTCTATTTAAAAGTGAATGTATCCGGACAATGAAACAATGATAAATCAGGTAACTTAAGACTTTATGCGGAAAAAACCCGTCCTACGCCAGACCATCGGATGTTAGCGCAACACATTCGCCGGGTGAAAAAATAGAAAACATAAAATAATAGGATCATGAATGCAGGGCATTATCTCCATAAAGCTGAATTACTTCTAAAACGAAGAGAATTTGAAAAAGTGGTAGAATCTTTAGAAAAAGCTATTTTATCGGCAAAATACGAGAATGATTTTATAACATTAATTCAATCTCATTGCTTTTTAGGTGAGTTTTGGTTGATGCAGGGCGAATATATGAAAGCAAAGGGATATTTGTCATTTGTTTCAGAGAATAGTGTTATGGCTGAAACTTTCGATGATTTATTGAATGAAGAGATCAATCAAAGTAAATTGCTGGTTTCTTTGATTGAACGATATAAAGAATAAAAAAAGTAATATGTCACATAAACGAAAAGGGCAATTGACAACAAGCGCAGAATGGGTGAAACATTTGCGAAAATATATGCGCAGGCATTTCTGGAAAAGGGAACGTCTGGCAGAGAAAGAACTTATCCGGAAAGAGTTGAAAATGAATAAATAATGTACATCATCCATCAGTGGTTTGACTTTATCGGGTTTTCCCACGCCCGGATACCGGGCCGCCTGATGTTATGTATCACCCAAAAGACAGCAAAATGAAGAATGAATATTTCCCATGTAAATTAGTAGAACACGAAGATTATTGTTCTGTGATAACTTCCGATTTTCATTTTTTTGACGATTACTTCGGAGAGAAAGGCGGAGGTGGATATTCTGTTGAAAAACTGGCAAAAAAGTTAGCCAAAGAGCATCATCTTAATAAAGACATTCGGTTTGACTCAGAGGCAGGGATGTTTTGTGCATGTTCAAAAAATAAAGAGAGCCTGCTTCAATTATGTAGTTTGCTACAGGAAATTACAGGTAGCGAAGATTTGTATTCATCCGGAAAAAATACGCAACCATTAATTTCACTACAGGAAGCGGAAAAATTGTTACTTAAAGGATTTGTCCTTGATCTGAAAACAGAATATCAGGAAGAATTTTTAAGGAATGTTCCTTTTCCTTCTTTGACCAAAAAACAACAGGAATATATCAATGCTTTGGAAGGAGGTACAGATGAAGAAAAAATCCATGCATCCAAAAGAATCAATTCCGAAGCGAGGACCAAAACCAGAAAATGGGACAATTATTTATCGCACCCTGGAACTGTTTCAATTTTTCTGAAGGCGATTGATAAAGAAACAAATTCCAAGGTATACCAGGAATTGATCTGGGCTCTTGTTTTTATATGCTCCAGGCACTTGCCCGATTTGAGATGTAAGACCTGTTTTACCGAAGCTCTTGAAAATAAAAATGCAACCATAAGATGGTTAGGATTAATGGGGCTGGAAGAATTGTATGAGTATCCTGAAGGAGTGGTATTAAAACTAAAAACAGATAAGTCGGAAAAGGTTAGAAAGAAAGCCGAAGAAATGTTGAAGTTTGGGAATAAAAGGGAATTTCCTGTTTGGATGTTTGATAAAGAGAACTATCCATAAAGACTACACATAATAAATACTTGACACAAGGTAGATAGTAACCGGATTTTGAAAGTTTGATTACAGATTGTCGATAGAATAAAAATGAAAAATAAAAATATGAACTTAACAGTAGACTTTTCCCTTCAGGAAAGTGATGGCGTTTTTTGTTAAAACTACAAGGCGGAGAGTTTTGGGAATTGAATATCCGACTCACACGGATGGAGATCGATACGCTTGCTGGGATCCGTGATACTGACTGGGCTGCCCGGAAAACCATTAAAGCAGGAAAATCTGCAAATTCTTCCGTTTTCTGGACTGCTGAAAACGACATCGTGATCATCATGGTGGGACATGACGATGAAACCTGGGATTTTGCCGTCTGTATTCCTGCATCGTTGGTAAATGAAATAACCGGGTTTAACAAATGAACATGTAGGATATAGGTATATAAAAACGCACAGGAGAAAATGATAAAAGTGAGTATCGCAATAAAACTAAAAGATGAAGAAAACAATTGAAGAAATCGCTCAAAGCCTGATCGGCAGAAATCTGTCAAAAGAAGACGGCATCGACAATTATCTGGTAGAAAAAGCTGAAAATCGTCTGGGCATTAAGTTTCCTGCTGCATTGAAAAATTTTTATACCTCTGTCGGAAACATGGAAATCTTTACCTCATCATTTGAGTGTTTTGTACACCCTGACGAATTGGAAATGAGCGGGGACAAACTTATATTCCTTGAAGAAAACCAAGGCGTCTGCTTTTGGGCAATCAGCGCGGGGAACAATGATGAAATGGTGTATATGTGCACGGACATCGAGGAAGATGAACCGGAATGGTATCCTGAAGTCTCCATGGAAGAATTTTTAAAAGTCGTCATGTATCTGCAGTGTGCCCAGGGCGGTTTCGAATATGGAAGTGCTGTTTATGAAAGTAATTTTGCAGACAGGAAAGAATATGAACAATATCTGGAAGAAACCACACAGGATTGGGATAAAGTTGTTGAACACAACGGGTTTGTTGCCTTCCAGAAAGACGATAAGTTGATCTGGTATTTTTATGACAAGGACGGGAAAATAGATGATATACTATATGCTTCAACCAGGACGGAAGAAAGACAAAAAGAGTTAGATGAGTATGGTTTTCAGGAGTTATGAATCACCTCCCGTCGGACATTAACGAATTGGAATCACTTTTAACACAGTAAATCTTGAATTTGAAAAATAAATGTCAATCCAAACAAAAGCCAAAGTAATCATAAAAAAAGACAGTGTCCCGAAAATATACAAAAAACAAGCTCTCTTTTCCTAATGATGATGCCTTGAAAAAATCTGTATATCTGGCTATTGCTGAAATCGAAAAGAAATGGTATCAACCGATCTGGAACTGGGGAATGATTTTTAATCAATTTCTCACAATATTTGAAAACAGGATCCGGGTTTAAACCCGGATCCTGTAGACCTAGAGTTTTCTATTTACACAAAAATATGGATAGTCCCAACCAGAATGTTATTCATCCACTATAGTTAATGTGCCGTTTTCGAGTTTATAGTTTTTTATTATAGGAAGAGCCAATAGACCATAGCTGAAGTATTGTACAGATTTGCCGCCGGTCATTGAAAATTCTGCGACTGTTCTATCATTACTTCGATCGGAATAACTTCGCATACCAACAACTGTCTCACCGTCTATAACCATCTTTGTAAATGCTATCTCTTTTCCACTCGCATCATCTATGAAATGAAACTTGTCTTTGACTAATGTAACCGTATTCTGATTTTTTTGATATGCAAAATCAATACGCATTTTCAAATTGGCAGCGTTTCGCTTTTCCTGAAGAAGTTTTTTCTGAAGAAGCGCTTCCTGACGAACTGACATTTCAGCAAGTAAAGGGCCTTCAATATTCAATGGGATATTAAAATTGTTCTCGCCATCGGTATAACTGACGATAATCTTTCCATCACTATCAGATAAATTTGATCTTTTGATTATAATTGATTTATCAATTACGCCAAAAAGAGTGCAATTTTTTATTATTCGTTTTTTACGATCAATGTTTTCAACTTTGATATATTTAGTTATAGAAGTAGGGTTAGGTGGAAGATTGGGATCACCTCTTTGACCGAGACACAGAAATCTATTCAAAAAAGGCAGATAATCGCTACCCTTTTCATAAAATTCCCAATCCTTGTACTGTTTTTTCAGTTCTTTAAATTCCTTTTTTTCTATTGTGGTGTAATACATATCAAAACTGACTACAAAAGCAACCATCCCATCTGCCGTTCCACCCATCGCTCTATTCCATTTCTCCGCTTCATCCGCCATATATGAATAATCGTTTTTGCCCAATACACCATTTCCGGGATACTTCGAATCAATGTCCGCAAATTTGAAACCGTTATTAACCTCAAAAATTTTCGCCTCATGTACATCAATACTAAACGGATGAGTGTCTGGAGAGCTGCAACCCGAAAAACAAAGGCACACAAAAGAGGTGACTACAATAAGACATAATACATTTTTCGTTTTAAAATTCTTAATCCGTGTCATGATATTTTCTTTTTACACTCCTTACAGAGTGGGTTATAGTTTGTTTAACTTCCAATTTTTTATTTTATTGTCCACTGCATTGTTACCCCGCTTGCGGCAAATCGCTTAGTTAGCGGTAGTTGATTCGCATTAATAGTATTTTTCAATTCCACCATATCCAACAATCATTTTATTCTCTCTTGTTTTTTTCATAAAATTAGTCAATCTTTTTTCAAATTCTTCAGGTCGTTTCCTCGCAGCTTCAATGTACGCGACCCGGATTCTCTTATATGATTCCGAAAAATTCTGATAATTTTCCCATACGATTTTATCTTTTTTCAATTTGTCAATAATGTCTTGTGGGAAATGAAATTTTTCCTGTAGCATCTTTTCCACATCTTTTTTCACTTTAGGGCAAATCAAATTATGTTCCCAAAGCCATTTTAACCGTTCTTTATTCGGCTGAGAGTAGTATGTTTTATTCTTTCGGGGTAAAAACCATTGAATTTTATGTTCGTCGTCAAGTTTTTTTACCGTGCTATCTATCCATCCGAAACACAGAGCTTCTTCAACAGCGTCATTGTACGACATACAAGGCTTTCCTGTTGATTTGACCGGAAAAACAAGCCAAATTTCTTTCTCTGTCTCAAAGTTATTTTCGAGCCATTTTCTCCAATCTTTTCTATCTGTAAAATACTGTGTTTTTAAATTCTCAACCTCTCTCATTTGCTTACTATTTTTTTCACAGAGCTTGCCCATAACGTTCCGGAGACTTGACATTCAGGCGGGAGACATATTTCCAAAGTCGTACTATACTTCCTGTGGATCACTGCCACCATTACGCCACACCGTCTCGTTGGCTGTCAGTGTATTTTGTCATTTTTGTCGGTACTCAAATTCGGCTATTTTTGAATATCCATCGTTATTAAAATATGTTTTGTCTGGCTTGTTGGTAATCACTTTTATCTGCCATACGTATTTTGTGTCTGGTTGCAATTGATAGTCATCAACTGTCAACGTGTAATTGGTGTTGGCTGTTGTGTGTGTCCAAACAGGTATTGATTTTGATATATCTTTTTCAAAATCAGATGCATACAATCTGAACTGATAAGTAATTTCTAAATTTGGATCAATATTTTCAGAATATACATGTTGTGGTTTCCACTCAAAATGAACTCCTTGTTCCATGTCCTGAACCACAACAGTTTCATGTTTTGGGGCTTGAAGTTTTGGTGGATCATCCAAAAAAAACGGATAATAAGGAGTGTACACTTTCGTAGGGAGTAATTTGTTGCCAAAACCACTTATTTCGAGAGCAATACGATAAAGACCATCAGGAATGCGATAAGGGTCGGTGTTGGGTGAAAAATGAAGCATTCCCAATTTGGATATGTTTTGCGGAGAATTTATTGAAGCAAAAAAGGGAACGAAATCAGCGCCATGGAGTTCGAGTACGTATTCACCTTCAAAAGAAAAAACATTTGTATAACTTTTCCAAACTATATCCATCGCTTCGAGAGTTATTTTTATCATTATCTGTTCATGGAGCATTGACAGATCATTCAAAATTATCCGTACAAGAAACTTATCGGAAAGTTCTTCTGCATATTCTGAAAGGAAAGGTCTGTATGGAGGAAATACTTGCAGTTGCACTGAAACATATTTTTCATCATTTTCTTTTGGTTTGAAAAGAATGTCGAATTGCGCCAATGCAGGAAGACACAAAAACGAAAATAATATAAAACTACATATATGAAGTTTTAATCTATAATACTTCTTTCTAAAATCTTTCTTTTTCATATATGCCTTTTTTGATTATTCTATCAAAAACAAGTCATTTCAAAACGAGTGCGTTGTCCACTGCGCTATCGCCGCATAGCAGCCAACATCCCAACGCATATTTACAGTCAACCGACACTTTATTAGGCTGTTATTTTTGGGGCAAAACGGTCAGGATATCCAAAATGCGCAATACGCAAAAAGAATATTCTATAAATCGGATGAGCTACTTGCCGTTTACAAATTTAGCATATATCTGTAAAACAGCCATAAGTATCTTTAAAAACCTTTACCTTTAATGATTTCCGATTTCTATGGAGGCTGATATATGGTCTTGCCGATTATTTCAGTTCCTGATATTTCTGTTTGAACCAGTCGGGAATATTCCGTTCATTGAGGGAAAGGTGGTATTTGTCCGAAGAACTCTGTTCTTTGAAAATTTGCTGCCTGTCATCCTGCACACTGCAGACGCATTTTAATTATGCCGGTCAATTCCGATTCACCCGTTTATATTAAGACACCTGATTCATTAAGTATTTATCTGAAACTTATAAATTCTTATTTTGCCATTTATTTCTTTTAAGGTATGCCAGAAACAATAAGAACAATATAATTACATACAACTGCTCGGCAGTCCAGTACATCGCTAGCGGAACATTCGGCAAGCGGGACAGCATGAATAGATAAAGCAAATAAACAGTTATATTTATCATCTGAAATACGAATGCTATTTTAGTATTGCCTGTCCCGATCACCGTATTACAATAAGTATATGCAGGTACGGAAATGATAAATGTCGAAAGCATGACACAAAACGGATAAAATGCCGTCCTGATAACCTCCGTATCATTCGTAAACAACCCTAACAGATTGTCTGAAAATATAAAAGCCAGTAATATAAGCGGAATACCTATCGAATAATCCAGATTGATGACTCGCCGGCAAGTCGGCATCACCTGTTCCGATCTTTTTGCCCCGATAAGGTTACTGACCAATGAAATCGTAGTAGTTGCGAACGAGTTGACAATCACAAAAAAGAGCATGGAAATACTTCTCACCACATTTGCGGCAGCCAATTCGCGTTCCCCTAAATGTTCAATCGCTACAAAGAACAGGAACCACGGAGCAATACAAAAGAATGAGCGCACCATGGTCCAAACGGATATGCTTAACAAATGGAGCGATAACCTCAGATCAAATACCATATGTAATCCATATCGTTCTTTATCTACGTGTTTCCACATGTAAATAATGAGAAACAGCAACCCGACCAATCCGGCCAGCGATGAGCCGATAGCAGCTCCGCTGATCCCCAACCGGGGAAATCCTGCTTTACCAAAGATCAACAAATAGTCGAATACGATATTGCATACTACCATAACAAGGGAGTTGGCTGTAAGGATCCTGGTATTGGTCGTTCCAATAAAAAAGGCCCGGATTGCTAACAATGGGAAAGCAAACAGGTAGTTATAATCCCGCCACCCGATATAATTCATGGTAGCCTGATAAACATTATCCGAGGTAATTACCATGCGAAGGAGTAGAGGCGAAAACAGCCTGGATAGTATGAATACGACAACAGCAAAAACAGATAAAAAGATCAGGGCCTGATAAAACACTTTACCGGTATCTGCATATTGTCCCTCCCCATTTCGTCTTGCAACGACCACCTGTGCTCCAAGGCTGAAACCAAATCCGAGCATATAAATAGCAGTATAATACATGGTTGCTAAGGCTGATGCTCCTAAGTCTATTTGGCTGACATGTCCCAGGAATATGGAATCCGTTAAATTGATCAATTGTTCCATGAACAGGCTCACCAATATGGGCAGATTGATGAGCCAGATTTGTTTATATGTATAGTTCATTTGTTTTTATGAAATGGCATACAACACTTTGAAAGTGCTGTAAACTATCATTAATAATTTTTATTGATTAAACTCTGTGGTAGATACGGGCATAACAACTTAATGCCGGAGAGATATTCCCCGGCAAACCCGAAGCTGGATAGCTATATACAGAGTTGCCACTTCATAAATGAAACATTAGATTGAATGGTAAAACACAAAGATATGTATTCCGATTTTATCTGACAACATCGTTTGTTAGAAAGATAATCCCAGCTTGATGGAAATCATATGGTGATTCAGTTTTTCTGCAAATTCTTTATAGAAGTAATCATCTGTTTGTGTTTTCAACCGTTCCAGTTTCTGTAGTTCATAGCCGATTGCCAACTGTAATTTCATTTTATTTTTTAATGGATATTGAAGTCCGATCGAGGGATTCATGAAAAATCCACCATTGGCATCGCCTGCGGTTGCAAAAGAATATCCGGCACCAAGTCCGGCATAAGGTATGAACTTACGTTCCCTGCCGATTTGAAATCTTATATCTCCATACACAGGGACCAGCATTTTTTCATAAAATGATAAACCCGTTCCTGCTCCCACAGACCATTTGCCGGATAGCTTATAATAGGCGATAACCTGCCATATGAAAGGTGTTGAAGAGGGCTTGCTTATATGTAAACCTGTTCCGATAGTTGTTGCAAAAGATATTTTGTCCCCATTTCCGGTTTGTGCCTTGACTGCAACAATTGTAAGGCTGAATAATAGAATAAAGATGGATCGTTTCATATCATTGAATGTTTATGGTAATTTCTTTTACTATGTCCAGGGCAGAAGTCAAAGAGGATAAGTCGGTATATATTTCTCCGTTACTGCCGTCCGGACTGCTATGTCCCGTCAGGGTCGCCGTATATTGCTTTTGGTTCGAATCGAGGTCTATCGTTGCCGAATAAATAACAGCCGGTTGACCGCTACCTCCTTTCCCGCCGGAGTAATTGTTATTACCCTCTTTTGCATTTTCAGGATAATGATCGTTCCAGTCAGTGGAATGGTTTATTTCGATTTTTATAACAAACTGCTTTAATGCTCCAACCGGACTTATTTTCACGTCAAAGCTTCCACTCGGCGTTGCTCCGGAAATCCCATCGGTCAGCGGCTCATCTTTTGTCGGCAGGTATAATCCGTCCGGATATTGGATCCCGCGGGAAAAACACCAGACCGGCAGTGACTCTTTCCGTCTGTTTCCTTTGTTACTTTGCCACGATTCCTTCGCTATTTTTCGGCTGACATAAACAGAGGTAACATAATTATCGGCCATGTCCTCAATCCATATGGCTATTTGCGGCGGGTTTTTCTTTTCAATACCCAAAAACAAAGGGAAATCATGCAGCCATGCATCTCCTTTTTCCACAAAGATTTTAATATCTCCCTGTTCATACATTATTAAATCTTTATTACAGGAAGAAAGCATTCCCATCGCTATAATCCCTGCAATTACTAAAATTTCTGCTTTCATTTTTACTTGATTTTATATTATTAATAAATGTGACCAAATGGTTACATTGTAAACAAAAAATATATCTGTCTATTCTTCTTTATCATTCGTGCAAAATCACCTCATTCATATCCATTCTTTTTGAATAAGGCATTTTCTCCCCATATCCTATCCGTAACAATATCGTAGGAAATTCATCGGTGAGATTCAATGTTTCAGCCATTTTAAGGGATAATTCACTGATTTCGTTCGGTTGGTTCATATAGGCATGTGCTATTCCCAACTCTGTTGATTTCAATAAAAACCGTTCCAGGATCATGCCAAGCCGTATCCATCCATCCCGTGTATCAGATGTAGTGGTTAACAGGACAAAATGAGAGGCAGAGGCGATCTTTTTCCTATCGCCTTTGTTCTGATATCTTTCGTTTACAGCCCTTGACATGATAGGTTTCACAATGAACCGGGGCAGATTAGGAGCACCGAAAACGGCATAACTCAATCCGTCATTTGTTTCATCCTGATGTTTTTTATTGAACCGCATCCAGGATCTAAGTTCGTCAGTAAATGCCTTATCCTGCATTTGTAGTACATTACCTTTGATAACACAATCGGAGATAGAGTTGAATTCCTCTGTCCCGTTTTTATAAAAATATGCTTTGATTGTTGATGTTTCAAAGAGCTTTTTCAGGAAACTTATTGTATCGAAAGAAATGATCCGTCCATCATAGATACTTCTGTTAGTCTGGCGGATGGAGATCTGTTTAAATAATGTATCCGGCCCTACGGTACTGTCTTTCTTCAAATTTATTATGATGATCCCTTCTTCCGAAATGTTCATGTCGGCATCATATCCTTTTTGTGAAGCGGCGATGCATAGGTTTTCCGCTGCACATCCTAAGCTGATAAATAATTCCCGGTTATCAGGATCGACCACAGGTAAGGATTTATCATAATTCGGATGTATCCGGATATTACCGTCATTGATACTGAAAAGCCAGGGCTGTGTATTATGACCGGATGGAGCCTTTATTGCCTGCTCTATCATAAACAGGTGATCAGGATGTTGTGCATTTACATTTACCATATAAACAAGGATGAATGTTATCATTAAATTTACTATTTTCATGAACAGATCATTTTATCATTGTCTCAATAAGCAGATCGACTCCTTTGAGTATCTGTTCCCATCCTTCATTACTTTGAATATCAATACCATTATACATTTTGCAATTGTCTTCAAACATGGCCAGATAAGCGATTCCCGCATCAATAAGGGCAGATATGGCTTGCAATTGCTCTTTATCAATCTTTACAAACCCGGACATTATCTCCATGAATTGTACTCCGTTTTTCTCACGTTGTGCACGGATTTCTACCACAAAATCTTTATCTGTAGACAATTCCCATCTTCTCAACCTTTTTAGGGCAATATTTCCCCTGAACCCGGCGATCTCCCGGCGGTAAAAATCTTTCAGATATGTTTTAATATCAGAGGTACTAGGTTTTTCATTATGGGCATTTACCCAAAAGTCATGCTTTTTCATATAGGCATAAATAAGCCCGTCCAATGATTCGAAATATCTGTAAATTAAATTTTTGGAAAATCCCGCTTTCTTAGCAACCTGATTGATTCCAAGATTTTCAAAGCCAATCTCTTCGATCAATTCTCCGACAGCGTTAATCAGCTTTTCTTCAGACTGTTGCCGATCCCTTTCTTTTACCATGCCTATATTTTATTTAAATGTGACCAACTGGGCACAAAGATATGTAACTAATCGGTCACAACAAAATTTTTAATGATTTTTTATCTGAAAATAGATCACACTAACGGTATACATCATGAATATCAGCGCATTAATCGATAAATAGAATTTATAAAGACTCCGGACAATCTCTGTAAAAATTCAGCTATTTAATATTATCAGCTGAGTAGCAAGCCAGGAACGGTTATCAGGAGAAAATGCCAGTTATTCAGCAAATTGAAAAAGTTAGTAGTTTTGGAAAAAATCATATTCCAATTCCTGAAATAATATTTTTTATTTTAAAATTTTGTATTTTGTCCATGGGTTTTTTGAATAGAGGTGATATCAATTTTTTTGAAATTATGTGAAAAACTGCAATCCAGAATCATTGAAATCATACTTATTCAGAAATGTATCCAATCAATGAACTGGAACACCATTGGATAATTGCTGGTTCCGACATGATGAATTGATAAAAGGCGGGGATATACAATACCATTCTTGATGATGAACAGATAAAGAAATTATACGAACAATAATCCTTTTTCCGAAGATAAAAATTCTTTTATTCACATTCATTACCCTATACCTATGAAGTACTATATACTCCCTTTCCTGGTCTCGAGCATGATCCTATTTTCCTGTAACAGGAGCGCTTACCGGACATTTTCCACCGATTATTTCAGCATCGGGATAGACAACAGAGGCTATATCCGAAGCATGAAGAACATCACCGTGCGTCCACACAGGGAATTTAGCCCCGCAGACAATCCGTCTCCATTATTGAGCCTTTACGACAGTGAAAAAAAGATATATTACTATCCGCAACAGGCAAAATTCCGTTCATTATCCGGTACCGTAGCACTCACTTATACGAACGGCTCCGTAGCGGAAATCAGGATTACCCCTAAGGATAAATACTTCAAACTCACGCTCTCCTCGCTGGAACCCAGGAATGGAGTAGACGCCGTGCAATGGGGATCATACCATACAAATATAACCAACCTGTTCGGCGAAATTATCGGGGTAGCGCGCGATACCAGCGAACAGGTGAATTTCAGCATCGGGGCGCTGGCTTTAGACGATAATACCCTTAGTGGAACTGCCGACCTGGAAGGAGATGCAGCACCCTTTCAATACATCATACATTCGCCCGACCCCGAAAAATATCCCCTTCCAAGCCATCTGCGCGAAGGACAGATCTTTACATTAGGCGGGAACGGCGTCAACGATGTGGCTTTTTATGCCCATAAGGAACCGTATTACAGGATATTGTATGGAAACGCAGCCACCATTGACGGGAACGGCCGTATATCCGTACAGTATTTTTCCAGGGACAGGAGGAAAAGGCGCAATGTATACTACTCCCTGATTCCCAATATGAAAGCAAACACTCCCAACCATATCGATGTAGCGCCGCTGGATATCGACTTCGCAGGCTCGTCCGTTGCTCTGTGGGGAAGTCCGGATAGCTCCGCCTTAACGGATGTGATCCGGCACATCGTTTTAGAGGAAGGATTACCCTACCCGACCCTGAACGACAAGTGGATAAAGGACCCTGCCGCTTATGTTCCCGATGTGACGACTTACGGAAACCGCTACGATAGTCTTATTTCATATACCCGGAGATTGGGATTCAAGTCGGTACTTGCTTCCGACAGGGGGTTTTTAAGACCCGACAGGGGCAACCGCGGATACATTGACGGGAAAGATTTCGAACATAAACCCTTCCGGTTCGCATCCGGCAACAAATCACACAAAGAATTTGCCGAAGAGGCCGCCGGAAAAGGAATATGGCTGGGAAGGGTCAATATCACAAATTCCCTGGCGCCGGGGACAAAAGATGCAAGCCCGGTACCGGGTGACAGCCTTTGTTATCAGCAAAAACGCCTGTTGGTATACGACCTGATGCCCGGTGACACTGCTATCATAGTCGACGATCCGGCCTACCTGAACGAAATAGCCAGTTGGGAAGGACATTGCGAAGAACTGAACATGATAAAGATAGGAAAAGAACTCATCCACTACCTCGGAGTAACGGATGAAGCGCCCTACCGGTTGAAAAAGGTGACCAGAGGCTACTGGGGTACAACGTCTTCCCCGCACCATGCCGGCGACACCATCTATAAGTTACAGGTTACCATCAGGTATGGCTACCAGGGTATCATACCCAATATGGCCCTTCAGGATAAAATAGCAGAATACTATGCCGATGTCGCTGCAATCAACGGGGTGACCCTCTATGACTTCGACGGTCAGGAATTCCTGTTCAACAACGGACACGGTTACTATTCAGCCAAACGTTTTTTCCGGAAAATGTTTGAACGGGCGCAGCAGCACGGCATACCACATATCCGGTTCACCGGCGCCACCCTCTCCGAAGGTTCGTGGCATTATCAAAGCGCATGGAACGTAGGCGGCGGAAAAAACCTTTACGACCTGAATACCCGTGAATGGGGAAGCACCACCAGTCAGGGAAAAGACCTCAGGGATGTAACCTGGTCGAATTATTTCCCCGTATCGTTCGGCAGGAATTTCGCTATCAAAGAAACCTCGACTGTCGAACAGTACGAACATATACAAGCCTTGTCGGTAGGTTTCGGCGCTACCTATCTCCTGTCCCTGGGCCAGGAAGATGTAGAAAGTTGTCCCCAAAAAGACAAAATATTCAAAGCCATACGTACCTGGGAAGATGCCAGGGCAGCCAATGCCTTTCCGCGCCGCATAAAGAAAATGCTGACCAATCCGGCATATGACTGGACACTGGAACCCGGGAACGATGGGAACAGCTGGACATTATACCGGCTGGAAAACGGGGAACGGAAAGCATCCTTTCCGCTAAAAAGAGCTGAAGGATATTAAAATGAATGATCATCTTCAAAATGCACTTTAAATGTGATTTGATAGCGATCAGGATTTTTTTTAAAATAATACTAAAAAGTTATCTGATAAGAATATATTTGCCGATAAAATACTCTTCGAGGGTCATCTGGCCTTCAAAAAACAACTTGAACAATATTATCATGAGTCGACTGTCAAATAATATTAATCAGATGAAATTAAATAAATATTAAAAATAAACCCGCATGAAATCAATCGTTCCTTTCCTTCTCATTCTGGGTCTCCTGTTTACAGGATGCACAGACAGTAAAAAAGAACCATCCGATCTCCGTCTCTGGTATCGTCAACCGGCTGCCGGATGGGTAGAAGCCCTGCCGGTCGGTAATGGCCGCCTGGGTGGTATGGTATTTGGCCATCCTGTCAATGAACGGATACAATTAAATGAAGAAAGCCTATGGGCCGGTTCGCAAATCAACAGCAACAATCCCGATGCTCTGAAAAATCTGAAAGAAATACAACAGCTGGTACTTGATGGCAAATTAAGCGAAGCCTCACAGCTGGCTACAAAAAGCATGTTGAGTGTTCCCGTCAGGGTGCGTTCCCACCAGACGCTGGGCGATCTATGGATTGATCATTCCGTACGGGATACCTCTGCTTATTTCCGTGAGCTGGACCTGAATACAGGCATATGCAAAACCAGCTATTCCGCGGATGGGATCACTTTTACGCAGGAGGTCTTTTCTTCGGCGCCCGATAACCTGATAGTCATACGGTTGAAAGCATCCCGCAAAGGAGCGCTGGATGCCATACTCAAACTGAACCGTGAACGTGATGCGGTCACGGCAACGATAAAAGACGGACTGCTGATGACAGGACAGATACAGGATGAGGACGATCCCAAACGTGGTCCCGGTGGCCCCCATATGAAATTTGCTTCTGTATTGCATGTAAATAACAAGGGAGGAGAAGTGCTTGATGAAGGCAATGCCCTGCGTATAAAACAAGCGGATGAGGCCATTATTTTGCTCACTGCAGCCACCGATTATAACCTCAGGGAACTGAATTTCGACCGCTCCATCAATCCGGAAGCGGTTTGCCGCAACATCATCGACAAGGCCCGTTCGAAAACATACCGTACCCTGTTGGCCGATCATCTGAAAGAATACCGGTCACTATTCAGCCGGGTATCCATCGACCTGGGAAACAACCCGCACCAGTCGGCCCTACCCACTGACCGGCGCCTGAAAGCAATAAAAGACGACGCAGATGATCCTCAGCTGGCCGCACTCTATTTCCAGTTCGGCCGGTACCTGCTAATGGGCAGCTCCCGTTTTCCCGGTATACTCCCGGCTAATCTCCAGGGAATATGGAACAAGGATTTCAATGCACCATGGAACTCAGATTTTCATACCAACATCAACCTTCAGATGAATTACTGGCCTGCCGAAGTCTGTAATCTTCCGGAAACTACCAAACCACTGATTAATTTTCTGGAACAATTGCAGGTACCCGGCGCCGTTACGGCAAGGGAAACCTATGGCGCGCGGGGCTGGACCGTGCACCACCTCACCGACGCCTTCGGACGTACGGCCGTGATGGATGGTATCTGGGGCTGCTTCCCGATGGGTGGACCATGGATGACATTCAGGGTGTATGAACACTATGCATTCACCGGCGATATGGAATACCTTCGTAAACAGGCGTATCCGCTGATGAAATCATCAGCCCGGTTTGTGCTTGATTTCCTTATCAGGGATAAGGAAGGGCAATGGGTTACCGCACCCTCCAACTCTCCTGAAAACGCTTTTTTCGACCCGGCAAGCGGAAAGCCTTCGAACATGACTTACGCAGCTACCATGGATATCCAAATCATTACCGAGCTATTCAATAATTGTATGGCTGCCGCAAAAGTTTTAAATACCGATGCTGCTTTTTCCGATACGCTGGCCCGGGTACTTGCCGATCTGCCGCCCGTAAAGGTCTCTCCCCGGACCGGAGGCATACAGGAATGGATTGAGGATTATGAGGAAGCAGAACCCGGACACCGGCACATGTCTCACCTGCTGGGTCTTCATCCCGGAACACAGATAACCCCGGAGACACCTGAATTATTCGAAGCGGCAAAGAAAACCCTCAGCCGGAGGCTGTCATCGGGCGGAGGACATACCGGATGGAGCCGCGCATGGGTGATTAACTTTTATGCCCGTCTTCACGACGGTGAAAACGCCTACCTCCACACCATGGAACTGCTCCGTAAGTCTACCCTTCCCAACCTCTTCGATACCCATCCTCCTTTCCAGATAGACGGTAACTTCGGAGGCACGGCTGGCATTGCTGAAATGCTCCTGCAATCGCATGGAGGCGTACTAAGCATCCTTCCTGCACTGCCCGGCGCCTGGCCTGACGGAAGTGTTAAAGGATTGCTGGCCCGGGGCGGTTTCGAAGTAGATATTGCATGGCAAAATGGCCGGTTGTCCAACCTTACTGTGAAATCCGGACTGGGACTTCCGGCCCGTTTGAAATACCGGGGTATGGAGCTGACCCTGAATATGGAAAAGGGGAAAGAGTATACCATTAAAGAGAGTCAATTTACTAAAGTAAATAAGTGAAATGAATAAACTCCGGTAAACCAAAGGATTGTTCAAAAAGTTAATATCGTGTCAGGTTACGGTTAGCACATGGCTACCGGATTACAAATGTGGCATGTACATCGGCAATGTTAAAGAAGTAACATTAACAGACATATGGTATGGTTCTACCGATATAAATATAAAACCTCATAATCAAATCAAACCTGCATGAGATCACCTTTCATTCAATCAGTCGCAATCCTCATATTGCTTACTTTTATTTCCTGTACCAACACCAAACACGAGGAACATCTTAAATTGTGGTACAATCTTCCTGCCGACGCTTCGGTAAAAGATAGTCCCAATGGATGGAGTGATGATGCCGAATGGCTGAAAGCCCTACCTTTAGGCAATGGTTCTATGGGAGTTATGGTCTTTGGCGATGTAAACAGGGAACGTATCCAACTAAATGAAGAAAGTATGTGGTCCGGCAGCCTTGATGATAATGACAATCCGGATGCTTTTGCTGCCCAGGCGCAAATACGCCGGTTTCTTTTTGAGGGTAAATACAAGGAAGCAACCGAATTAACGAATAAAACACAGATTTGTAAAGGCGCAGGATCGGGGCATGGCAACGGCGCTGCCGTTCCTTTCGGCTGTTTCCAGACGTTGGGCGATTTATGGATCGATAACGGAAAACAATCTTCTTACGAAAATTACTACCGTGAACTTGACCTGGATGATGCCGTAGTACGGGTAAAATATACACAGGACGGAGTAAACTACCGGCGCGAGATATTTACCAGTCAGCCGGATCAGGTAGTGGTCATGCGTTTTACAGCCGATAAGCCGGGAAAAATATCATTTACCTGCGGCATGAACCGCCCTGAGTGTTATAATACGTATACGGAAAATGAACGGCTTGTGATGTCGGGAGCACTTTCCGATGGAAAAGGGGGAAAGGGATTGAAATATGCCGTTAATTTAAAGGCCGTTAATAAAAATGGGGCTGTTCAGTACAAAGATTCGCTGTTGGTTGTTGAAAATGCCGATGAAGTTGTACTGGTGCTTTCCGCATCTACCGATTATGTATTAAACTATCCGGAATATAAAGGACGTGACTATCTAACCATAGTAAATGAAAACATAAAAAAAGCAGTGTCGAAAAAATATGATGATTTGCTGAATCGTCATAAAAATGAATACCAACCCTATTTTAAACGGGTAAATTTCGATATTACTCCGGATGAAATTATTCCGGTTCCGACCGATATCCGCCTGGCAGATTTTAAGAATACCCTTTCCGACAATCATTTAGTTGAACTGATTTTCCAGTATGGCCGTTACCTGTTGATTGCCTCATCCCGTCCCGGCACGCTTCCGGCCAACCTTCAGGGTATCTGGGCAAATAAACTTCAAACTCCCTGGAACGGTGACTACCATACCGACGTAAATGTGGAAATGAATTACTGGCATGCGGAAGTAACTAACCTGCCGGAAATGCATTTGCCGTTATTCGACCTGATACTATCAATCGCCGAACCGGGCAGAAAAACGGCAGCGGTTCAATATCACCTGAATGGCTGGGTGGTTCACCCGATAACCAATGTCTGGGGTTATACCGCTCCGGGCGAAAAGGCAAGCTGGGGAATGCATACCGGCGGCGGCGCATGGATCAGTACCCATATAGCCGAACATTATGCTTTTACCCGCGACAAAGCCTTTTTACAGAAAATGTATCCGGCATTGAAAGGTTCGGTTGAATTTTATACAGGCTGGCTGGTAGAAGATCCTAAAACCGGAAAATTAGTGTCCGGTCCCGCTGTATCGCCTGAAAATACATTTATCGCTCCCGATGGCAGCCATTGCCAGATCAGTATGGGGCCTGCTCATGATCAGCAGGTAATATGGCAACTTTTCACCGATTTCCTGATGGCATCGGAGGAACTGGGTATTACGGATGAATTTGTTGAAAAAATAAGGAACGACAGGGGAAAACTGGCAGGCTCCCAGATCGGTTCGGACGGCCGTTTGATGGAATGGGCGGAAGAATTCCCTGAGGTAGAGCCCGGGCATCGTCATATTTCCCATTTGTTTGCCCTGCATCCCGGTTCGCAGATCAATCTGGAACATACGCCGGAACTGGCGGCAGCGGCAAAAAAATCACTTGACTTCCGCATCGTCAATGGCGGCGGGCATACAGGTTGGAGTGCCGCATGGCTGATCAGCCAGTACGCACGGTTACACGAGGCCGAACAAGCCTGTAAAAGCATACATACGGTTTTATCTAAAAGTACTTCGCCCAATCTGTTCGGATTACACCCGCCTTTCCAGATGGATGCAAACTTCGGAACAACGGCAGGCATAGCCGAAATGTTGGTACAAAGCCATGAAGGAAATATCAGTTTGTTGCCAGCCTTGCCCGATCAATGGACTACAGGGAGTGTTAATGGATTAAGGGCTCGCGGAGGTTATGAAATAGATATGAAGTGGGAGGATGGTGAACTGGTTTCGGCTGAAATCCATGCCGATCATGCAGGCGATATAAAAGTAAAGTACAAAAACAAGAAAAAATTAATATCACTGAAAGCTGATGATAAAACAACACTGTCATTCGAATAGCGTTTAAACTTCAGCCCATTCATCTAACAATATTAAAATACATGCATAGCGAGTAACGCTTTGATTTTGAGTCGAAAAAAGCGATAAAATAACCGTCAGGCGGGATAATGCCGATAAAGGATTTTCCGTCCTGACTGGAATCCTGTACGCAATGCCACCGGATATATTGTTCGCTGGAGAGTGGATAAGGATCATCTGAACAATGCAATGATACTATACTCGCATGCGTTCGAAGGCCGGTTCTTCAACCGTGAATCGGAATACTGTTTCTCAGTAGATGTAGTGAATGAAATGGGATAAAAGTCTGATTTTTCTTCGGACTGTTGCCGATCTCTTTCTTTTACCATCCCTATATTTTACTTAAATGTGACCAACTGGACATAAAGTTATGTAACTATTCGGTCACAACAAAATTTTTATGATTTTTAAACTGTGAATAGGCTCCACTAATAAAAATAGGCTGAATATCAGTATACTGAACGATTGAATGGGAAAATAACTTAAAAGGATTCAGGCTTCAAAAATGGTATTTAGCATTCAATGAACACATTTCACAAAACAAATAAGCCTGTAAACTACTATTTTACAGGCTTATTTATCGTTTTCACGCCTTTCCATAGTTCAAATCCCACTTTGTAAGATATCGTCTATAGTTTTATTATCTTAGTCGAAAGATGTAACTGGCTGCTAATTTTAATGAAACATCCTGTTTCGTTTTCCATTCACTTTTTGGAATGACATATTGATCAAAATTCCTATTATAATCGATGTATAAATAAGATTAATCCTTAAAAAGAAAGGATATAGAAAAGATAACCATTTATTATTCAGATAATAATTTAAAGAATTCTATATTTTATTTGTCTTCTCATACTATATGCAGGAGAAGTTGTAAATGTATCTTGCGATACTCCTCTCAAATATAAATCTGGCTTTCCTATCTTGGCATGAAGCTAAAATATTTTTATCCATAGGATTCGATAGTTTATTATTTCGCTAAAAACATTTCAGTAAATTCTATACGTGTTCCATCTGCATTGGATAAATTCAACAGCCATCGCCGCCCCTTCCCAATTATAGGATTGGCCAGTTTTTCATTGCGTCTGCGCTCTTTTAATGTATAAAGCACTTCCTGCATATCCGTTGCAAGAAAACAAGGATGGGAAAAATCACGGGTATCTGTTGGATAATGTTCAATGAATTCGGTGGTTCCAGGTATTTGAAAGTAAAGAATGCCGGGTTTCTCCCTTACATCTTCCGGAAATCTTAAAAAAAGTTTACATCCCAATATCTCCGTATAAAATGTAGGATTATCCTCCAGTATTTCTGTATAAAGTCCCACATGGTGAATTCGTTTGGAAATACGTCTTTCTGATAAATATTTACCTTTTGAAGCAGCGTGTAATGATTTCTTCCCCCATTCCATAAATTCGATAGGGACACCAACGGGATCGTATACAACAAAGACAAGGTTCCCTGCTCCGTCAACTGTAATTTCGGCAGGCACTTTTATTCCTTTCGATGAGAGGTATTGACGCATTTTTTCGACATCTTCTGTTTCAAAAGTTACCGATACCAAACGATCTTTTTCTTTTGCTTGTTTATCCTCTACAAATTCCAGGAACTGTCGGTCGTTCACTTTATAAGTTGTGATTTTTCCCAAAGGGGAAGGATAGGTAAATGCCTTGTCAAAACCTAAAAAATCTCCATAATATGATTGTGCTAAAACATCACTACTCACCAGGTAAGTCATTTTAGCAATACCCCATATAGGTGGTCTTTTAACATTCTGTGAATAAATATTCACATTCAATATCAATGCAATGCTTATCAAAGAAATTGACTTCATTCAACTATATTTTTGATTCATATCCATCCATATTATACCCAATTGCCATCCTGATACCCATCCTGCATCCATGGCAGGTTTTTATGCTGATAAAATGGTTCAAGCTGATAAGCCAATTCTTTCATTCTCGCAGGTGATAATCTTTGAAAATGGTGTAATATATCCAGGTTGTTTTTCACAACATCAACACTATCCATCCCGACCACTACTGCATCCGGACCTTCCAGCGAAAGGGCGTATGTAACCAAGTCATTAGCATTCAAACCATCGATGGTTTCTTTTGGACGTACAGCTTTCATGAGCAATACGCCCATTTTCTTCCGTCTTCCTTCTGGGATTGCGATACTTTCACGGTCAAAATTTTGCTTTGCACTCCAATGATTCATTGCTAAGAGCATACTGTCAAATTCGGCTCTTCCGGATATTTCTTTCAATGCTTCAGCACTACTGTGTCCCGAAAATCCTATAAAACGGGTAACACCTTCATCTTTCATTTTCTGTACAATGTCGATCAGATGTCCTTTCCGGCTCATTTCATCTACATCCTCCATAGATTCTACTCCGTGAATCTTAAGCATATCCAATTTGTCTGTCTGGAGGCGTTTCAGGCTGAGTTCAATCTGCTTCATCGCTTCGGAGGGCTCACGAGCCTGAACTTTTGTAGATAGGAAAATCTCTTTCCGGCGGGTTTTCACCACTTCGCCTACACGAATTTCACTGATGACCAATTCTGTGGGTTTTGTTTTCCCGGCAGGTAGCGCAATCGTATTATCGTATGCATGAGCTGTATCCCAGTAGTATAATCCATGATCTAAAGCGTAATTCAACATTTCAAATGCTTCCTCTGCCTTATCTATATGGCAGAAACGACTTCCCAATCCCAGCACTATCCTCGGAATAGCTACGCCTGTATTTCCTAATAGGGTTATTGGTAATCCTTTTGCGTCGTAATGGTTTTTAATGGATGAAATACAGGATACTCCGGCACCCGGCAAAGAAAGCACTACACCTGCTCCTACAGCTCCTTTTATAAATTCTCTTCGTGAGTATTTTTCCATGAGTATATTTTATTTTAATAAATAAACCCTTACAACTATTTGTTATTGTTTAATTTATTGACTCCCATTTACCTGAATAATAAGCCTTATCCAACCGGGTTTTTAATTCCGGCTTATTATCGCGCACCACAGCATCACACAAATCTTTATAGACATAAAAATTCAACCAATATCCGTAAGCATATTTTTCATGCATGGAGCGGGGTTGCTTCCAAAAAGAATACCAGGCTGTATTTAAACCATATTTTTCAGCAATGCGGATGGCCTCTTCTGCCCGTAACCATATATTTTCAGTGGCTTCTTTATATAATTGCTGATAATCTTCAAGTTTCATTTTGGCAGTTACATGTATCGCGGCACGGTCATCAATACCTAATGCTTTTAAAGATACTTTCTCTTCGAACACCTGGTCGCCATCCAAATCATATTCAATCACATCAAAGAAACCGTTATTGTCCGAATCTGTGTATTTAACGGTTGCCCACTTTTCGGGAATCCCTGTGTTTCGCTCATATTTTTTATAGTCATACAATCCGCCATATCCCTGAAAATATTCGGCCTGCTGATCTATCCGCCATGCGCCCCATTCGGCACCATAGAGATGTATGCGCCCGTCAAACGGAGATAAATAGAGACTACCGTTACCTGAATTGTCCTGATCAAATTCCCCTCTGTCACCTATAGGATCGGCTTGTGGGTTATTGTCCAGTCCACCCTCACGCATGCCAATTTTAAACAAATCGCGGGGTTCATAAAATTCAACTCTTTCCCAACGGTTGCAGTCATCATCTTCATCGAATACAAACCAGCAACTGGTCCATTTTCCGCGGCTATAGATCAAATCGTATGCGGCGTTCCGATCAGGATAAATAAGATGATCCAGTTGCCTCCATCTTGGATCGAAGAAAAACTTATCGGCGGCAGGCAGACCCCTCAGGTTTTTGAAACGATGAACCTGGTCGGAATATGAAAATCCGGGTCCTTTGAAAAGGAGGGACATGTCGAAATCGAATTCGTTACCGGGTGCATTGTCATTGTCAAGATCATATGTGTGGGCAGCATAATCGATATTTTTAGTGAAAAATACATCATATTCGGGATTCTCATCCTTATATGCAGGATTTGAATTATCGGCAGGACGATACTTAGGAGAGTCGAGCAAACGGATAGCCATTTCGGATAAACCGTCGTTATCCTGATCAAAGAATATAAAAGGTACTTCCCAGTTATATTCAAGGTCTTTGATACGGAATGATGCGGCATGCATTTTCAGGAAAGTATTGTTGCCGTGATAATCCTGGTAAAAATTAGCATGGCTGTTACGCTGCCAACACTTCAACACTATATCACTCCATTGTATGTTGTGCTTGATGTTGTCTTTTTCGCCATCGTCGATCATAAACATATAATCGGATCCGTCCATTCCTCCGCGCCTTTTACCATCTTTATTCCATACAACAATTTGTATTTCGGAAATACCATCGCCATCTTCGTCTACCCAGTCAATTGAGAGATCATTCGGACCGGCAAACCGCCCGTCTTTATCTTTATCGACCAGCAGACAGTCATTATCAGTATCTCCTTCGGTATCCCCGTATTGCATATCGTCATCATCGTCAATCCACATCACAGGGACACGATCAAGGATATAGGTTTTCAAAATATCCGGGTCTCCGTCGTTATCCAGGTCAATATATTCTATTGCAGATTTATCCGTTACTAACGGAAAACGAAAAGGTGTTAATTGTGTACGGTTATTCCAGTAATTTTGTGCATATAAGCTACCACTAACCGACAAAGTACATAAAATGATTATTAGTCTGTTCATAAGGGAAATTATTTGGATTCTTATTCCAAGAAGATTCAAATTTACATTTTACTTGTTACAATGGTTTAATTTTTTACCATTAATATGTATTAATCATTAACATAATTCATTAATCGTAGTTTAGCATACTTCATAAACAGAAAAGCCTGTAAAATGCTAAAATTCACAGGCTTAAAATTATCCATTTACTATTTCCGAGCCACTCATGGGATTTGAACCCACGACCTGCTCATTACGAGTGAGCTGCTCTACCGCTGAGCTAAAGTGGCAAACCTAATACAAAAATATATTTTTTTTGTAAAATAAAAAAGAGACCGGAAAATATCCGGTCTCTATATATAACGATCTTTATCAGATTACTTATTTACCTGAAACCGGGTATCTTTCTTTTGAAAGAAATCAACAATCTGTTGTGCCGCTGCAAGACCTGCATTGATATTGGCTTCCGCTGTTTCTGCACCCATTTTTTTAGGAGTGGCAAAAACACGTAATCCCACGCTGTCTTCCATTTTGGCAATTCCATCCGGAGCGATATCCGACGCATATTTCAGGTCATTACGTTCCATCATGGCTTTAAGTAAGCCATCTTCATCAATCACCTCCTTACGGGCAGTATTGATCAATGCACCACCTTTAGGCATAGATGAGAAAAGATCATAGCCAATGGACTTCTTTGTATTGTCATTTGCAGGTATATGTAAAGATACATAGTGACATTTCCGATACAATTCTTTCACATCGGTAATAACCGTGATACCATCCTTCTTCAATGTTTCCTCACTTACAAAAGGATCGAAAGCAAATACATTCATTCCAAATCCTTTCCCGAGGACAGCTACTAACTTTCCTACATTCCCGTAAGCATGAATGCCCAGGTTTTTGCCTTTCAATTCAGATCCGGTTCCGGGAGTAAATTGATTACGTGCCATAAAAATCATCATGCCGATGGCCAGTTCGGCAACAGCATTCGAATTTTGTCCGGGAGTGTTCATAGCAACGACTCCTTTTCCAGTACAGGCTTCAAGGTCAAGATTATCATACCCCGCTCCGGCACGCACGACAATCTTTAATTGACGGGCAGCATCTACGACTTCTTTGGTAACCTTATCACTACGGACGATCAATGCATCAACATCAGCAACAGCTTGTTGCAATTCTGCAGATCCGGCATATTTTTCTAATAATACGACCTCATATCCGGCTTTTCCCAAAATATCTTTTATTCCTTCCACCGCAACCACAGCAAAAGGCTTTTCTGTGGCAATCAAAACTTTTTTCATTTATGGTGTTTTGTTAACTCATTAATTTTTTGCTTCAAACTCTTTCATACAATCCACCAATGCCTGTACGCTTTCAATAGGCATAGCATTGTATATAGATGCCCGGAAGCCTCCAACAGAACGGTGTCCTTTGATCCCAACCATTCCTTTGGATTGCGCAAATTCCAGAAACCCTTTTTCCAAATCCTGATAACCGTCAGCCATTACAAAACATACATTCATAATAGAACGGTCTTCTTTTGCTGCAGTTCCTTTAAAAATTTTATTACGATCAATTTCCTGATACAAAACGGCTGCTTTTTCCTGGTTGCGCTTTTGCATTCCGGCCACTCCCCCATTCGCTTTGATCCACTTCAGGGTTTGAAGGGCAGTAAAGATAGGCAATACGGGAGGTGTATTGTACATGGATCCGGCTTCGATATGAACCCGATAGTCCAACATAGATGGAATATGGCGTGAAACCTTTCCAAGGATATCGTCTTTAACGATAACAAGGGTTACTCCGGCACAGGAAAGATTTTTCTGGGCACCTGCATAAATTAACCCATATCGGGAAACATCTACCGGCCGACTGAAAATGTCGGATGACATATCTGCCACCAATATTGGTTTTACATTGAAATCTTCGAATAATTCGGTCCCGAAAATGGTATTGTTGGTAGTGATATGGAAATAATCAGCATCAGCAGGAACCGTATATCCTTTGGGAATATATGAGAAATTTGCATCTTTTGAAGAAGCTACTTCGATGGTCTCTCCAAAACCTTTGGCTTCTTTCATTGCTTTATTTGCCCATGTCCCTGTATTCAGGTATGCAGCTTTCTTCTCCAACAAGTTGAAAGGAACCATACAAAATTGCATGCTCGCACCACCTCCGAGAAAAAGTACCGAATAACCTTCGGGAACCGACAATAATTCTTTGACATATGCGATTGTCTCATCCATCACTGCCTCGAAATCCTTGCCGCGATGCGATACCTCCATAAGGGATAATCCACTGTTATTGAAGTTCAAAACGGCTTGTGCAGTTGCTTCAATAGCCTCACGGGGAAGAATAGAAGGGCCTGCACTGAAATTATGTTTTTGCATACTGGTTTATATTAAAATAATCACTGACTTTTATCATAAAAAGGAGCAAAATTAAGCGTTTTTTTATTACCTGCGTCATAAATCAGGAAAAACATAATAACATGTTTTAAACTTCCGGGTTGTTTGTATCAGTTACTTGTTTTTACCTGAAATATATCCATTCATTGTTCTTCTATATACCCGGTATCTTCCAATAGATCCTTACTCTGTGCAGCGGTGACTGCTAGATAATCACACCGTTCATTCTCCTTATTTCCGGCATGTCCTTTAACCCATACAAAACGGACATGATGAGAATGGTATATTTTTAAGAAACGTATCCACAAGTCACTGTTTTTCTTTCCTGCGAATCTTTTCTTTTCCCAGTCGAATACCCATCTTTTTTCTACAGAATTAACTACATACTGGGAGTCTGTATGGATAGTTACCTGGCTTTTGGGAAACTTTAAAGCTTCAAGAGCAACAATCACCGCCAGTAATTCCATCCGGTTATTCGTGGTACGTTGATAACCCTGAGACAGTTCTTTTCGATGTGGTCCGGCCAACATAACAACTCCGTATCCTCCCGGCCCCGGATTGCCCAGTGAAGATCCGTCTGTATATATGGTGATGTGCATTATTTTTTCAGGTAAAATTACAATTTTTCTCTAATGGTAAGAAAGTACGACCCTATAAATACGAAAAGAGCGGTTCTCCCGAACGGCCCTTTCTAGTTACTAACTACTAACTACTACAAAATTATGAAAAAAAACTATTAAATATATATCGAAAACCGTGCCAAACTTTGCTGATAGGGCGCTTTTTTCGGCAATATTCAGAAATTCTTTTTCGGGTACATTTCATTCCACCAGATAGGGTCATTCTGAAGCCATTTGGCAAACCAGGCGAATATGCTGTTATTCCATCGTATACGCTTGTCATAATCCATGATATGGTGGTTTTCCCCTGCTATGGAGATGAACTCTACAGGCTTTCCTAATATTTTCAGGGCGGTAAACATTTGGATACTTTCACCAACCGGTACATTGGTATCCGCATCCCCATGTAATAAAAGGAGGGGAGTGTTTATTTTATCCGCAGAGAAAAGCGGGCTTTGTCCAACAAATAAATCCGCATTGTTCCACGGATAGGAATCAGCAGCCGCATATCCATTATACGAATAACCCCAGTAACCTTCGCCCCAATAACTGGTAATATCACTGATCCCGGCATGCGAAACAGCAGCCGCAAAAATATCAGTACGGGTTTGCAGGTACATGGTCATAAAACCACCGTAAGACGCCCCGATACAGCCGACCTTTGTACGGTCAACAAACGGATGTGCCTCACAAACTTTTTTTGTCCCTTCAATGATGTTATCCGCCGTATATTCACCCCAGGCATTGATATGGCGTGCTGAGAATTCCTGTCCGAACCCAATGGCCCCGCTGGGTTGTATCACATACACAATATATCCCATTGTAGCATAAAGGTGGAAGGAATAACGCCCGTCAAAACCTCGGTTAACCGGCGTAGTCCCTCCGTAATAATATACTATCATCGGGTATTTTTTATCTTTTTGAAAATCGTACGGGTAATAAATACGACCTTTAATTTCCGTACCATCAGATGCCTGAAAATTCCAATCTTCGACAGGTCCAAGGGTTAATTGATCCATTACCGGCTTCATCGGATTATCCAGAATGACTGTTTTACTGTTCTTCAAATCAACACGAAAAGCCCTTGAGGCGTATGATGTATTCTGCCCTACCCCGGTAAGTACCAGTGCTTCATCTGCAATACTGATATTCTGGACCACATCAGCCGGCAGATCTAATTTTTCAAACCTGTCTTTTTTCACCTGATAGCGGTAAACATTCACATAATCTTCATCTGTAGTCAGGAAATAGATATTATTATCGACTTTATTCCAATACATATTTTGTATGGAAGGATTGAAATCGCGGGTAATTGCCTTGATTTCCTTTGAAGCGAGGTCATAAATATACGCCTGCCCGTCACTGGGATTCGGAATACCGGTCACCCTTTCATCCAATCCTATCTTATCGAATGATTCAGGACCTCCCGAAAGGAGCAATTGCTTCCCATCCGGTGAAAATCCGGAAACGCTCCCGTATTTAATATCATGCCATAGCGTATCTACCTCCATCGTATTGAGATGCAAGTGAAAAAAAGATCTCAGAGAGAAGGGGCGCTCAGAATAATGGTCCCTGCCGGTAGAAAAAACGATGGACTTTGCATCAGGACTGATGGCACTCAAGTATGAACTCCGGTAACCAAAAGTAAGCGGCCGAAGCACTCCTGTTGCAAGGTCATAGTGATAGAGAAAACTCCTGTTCCTCCACCCTGCCTGCCGGTCTTGTGGAGTTAATATCTGATGGACGCCGCCGTCCTTGCTTTCCGGTGCCTTATCGGTAATGGAAAATATGAGGTAAGTCTCGTCAGGAGACCAGTAAAAATATCCTTCGGGAAGGTCTTCGGCCAATAATTTTTCCTGCATTACCGAAAGATCCAGTACATACAAATTTCTTCCGGTAGTTCCCGTGGTGGTAGAATACAAACGACTTCCTCTAGGCATCCACCGCCATCCCCGGTCGCCACTACTATTTAGAATCACTGCCCCGGTCGTTGCATTCATTACCTTCACCTGGGAACTTCTTTTCCCTTTGGGAAGAACAACGGTAGTATTCAGAAGTACATATTTTCCGTCAGGCGAGATGGATGTGCTGGTAGGACGTTCTCCTTCCAGTATATCGTATAATGTAAAAGGACGCTGACCAGATGTTGCACTGGCAAATATTTTCTGGGGTTGATCCGGTTTTATATCGATTTTTATGGATGGAGGAATGGAATCGGTTGCCATGGAAAGGCATTTTATTGAAATTTCATAGCTTTTAGGTTCCACATTGGATGACCATTCGACAGATGCTGCCTTATCCAGGCTCTTTTGCGTAGAGTATTTATCCAGGACTTTTTCTCCACCCACATAGATCTCAAACGCTTGGGGAGAAGAAACCTTCAGTTTTATTTTGGTAAAGCCCTTAGCCGTGACCACAAAATTAAAAAAATGCAATGATGACTGATGTCCAGACCCGATCCCGGAAGTAAAGTAGCCGGAAACCGGATCAGCTTGTTTTTCTTTAGATTGTTGCATCACTATAGAGGATGATACTTTTGTCCCTAATATCTGTTTTGCATCATATTTCTTGTCAAAAATATTGATAGAGTCAACTAAGACAGGCTTCTGAAGAAAAACAGGTCCTGCGACCATACAACTTTTTACTGCTACATAGGATATACTATCCTGCGCAGATACCTGAGATGCAAAAACAATAAAAGCCAGAAAAATAAAACGTTTCATCATGATTGAATTTTACGAAGTTTGTAAAAGTAATATTTTCCGGTGAAACACCTAATGATTTTTCTCCGGTACCGGCAGAAAACAATAAAGGTGGTCCGAAAGGCCACCTTTATTATACATATAGAAAATAACCTAATTGTTATTCTTCTTTCTTTTCCTCTTTTTCTTCAGAAGGAGCCTCTTCTTCCTTCACCTCTTCTTTAGGCTGCTCTTCCGTTTTTACTGCTGTCTCTTCTTCCTTCACCTCTTCCTTTACTTCAGGAGCTTCAACAACAGTTTCTTCGGTTTTTACTGCTTCTACCTTTTCAGCTTTCTTGGCTTTAGCCTTAGGAGCTGCTTCAGCAGCAGGAGTAGCGGCTTCGGCTGTCGTTGCACCGGCAGCTTTCTTGGTACCTCCGCGTCTGCTTCTACGTGTGGTAGTACTCTTAGCCTTCGTATCCTTGGCAGCCAACATGTTTTCATTATAGTCTACCAATTCAATGATACACATTTCAGCAGCATCGCCTTTACGGAATCCTGTTTTCAGTATCCTGGTGTAACCGCCCGGACGATCCATGATCTTCGGAGAAATATCACGGAACAGTTCAGAAACAGCATCTTTATCCTGCAGGTAACTGAAAACTACGCGGCGTGAATGGGTAGTATCATTTTTTGAGCGGGTAATCAATGGCTCTACATATACTTTTAATGCCTTGGCTTTCGCAGTGGTGGTGGTAATGCGTTTGTGCATAATCAACGACGAAGCCATATTGGACAACATCGCCTTACGGTGCGTATTGGTGCGACCCAGGTGATTTATCTTTTTTGCGTGTCTCATTTGCTAATTAATCCTTATCTAATTTATATTTTGCTATATCCATTCCAAAATTCAAATTCATACTTTCTAATAACTCATCCAGTTCGGTAAGGGATTTTTTTCCGAAATTACGGAACTTCAATAAGTCGTTTTTGCTGAATTTGACCAAATCACCCAAAGTATCCACTTCAGCTGCTTTCAAGCAGTTAAGTGCACGTACCGATAGATCCATATCTACCAACCGTGTTTTGAGTAATTGACGCATGTGAAGAATTTCTTCATCGAATTCATCGGCTACCTGTTTTTCTTCAGTTTCAAGAGTGATCTTTTCATCTGAGAAAAGCATGAAATGATGGATCAATATTTTTGCAGCCTCTTTAAGTGCTTCTTTCGGATGAATAGAGCCATCTGTATCCAATTCTATCACCAGTTTTTCATAGTCCGTCTTTTGTTCTACACGATAATTCTCAATCGCATATTTGACGTTTTTGATCGGTGTATAAATGGAATCGATCGCAACTAATCCTATTTCCGCATTTTCAGGCATATTTTCTTCAGCAGGAACATAACCGCGCCCTTTTTCAATGTCAACCTTCATCTGAAGCTTCACATTATTGTCCATGGTACAAATTACCAGGTCAGGATTCAATACTTTAAATCCTACCAGGAATTTATCCAGATCACCGGCTTTGAATTCGGACTGCCCATTGAGCACAACATGAATCGACTCACTTTCCGTAGCTTCATCAAGTTGTTTCAGACGAATTTGTTTCAGATTCAGGACTATTTCGGTCACATCTTCCACTACTCCCGGAATAGTGGAAAATTCGTGCTGCACACCGTCTATTTTGATCTTGGTGATAGCAAACCCTTCCAAGGAAGACAATAATATCCTCCGTAAGGCATTACCTACTGTAATACCGTAGCCAGGTTCTAGTGGACGAAACTCGAATTTGCCGTGTTTATCATCGGCTTCGAGCATAACCACCTTATCGGGTCTTTGAAAAGCTAAAATCGCCATGTTATTATTTTATTTTGAGTACAATTCTACAATCAGTTGTTCCTTGATGTTTTCAGGAATATCACTTCTTTCAGGTACATTCAGAAATTTTCCGGTCATACTGCTGGCGTCCCATTCCAACCATGAATAACGTGATTGACGAGGAACAGAATTAGTGATAACTTCCAGAGATTTGGAACGTTCACGTACACCTATGGTTTGTCCGTTTTTCAACTGATATGAAGGGACATTCACTACTTCGCCATTGACGACGATGTGACGGTGTGATACCAACTGACGTGCTGCCATACGCGAAGGAGCAATTCCTAAACGATAAACTACATTATCCAGACGGGATTCAAGTAACTGCAATAACACTTCACCAGTAATCCCATGGCTACGGTGTGCTTTATCAAAAAGATTGGAAAACTGACGTTCCAACACACCATATGTATATTTTGCTTTTTGCTTTTCCTTCAATTGAACACCATATTCCGATGTCTTCTTTCTTCCTTTGGTGTTACCGTGTTGTCCCGGAGGATAAGGTTTACGTTCATATGCCTTATCGGAACCGAAGATCGGTTCTCCGAATTTTCTTGCAATTTTTGTTTTAGGTCCAGTATATCTTGCCATTGTATTAATCTATTTTGAGAAATCGAACATAAATAATTATTATTTAAACCCTTCTACGTTTAGCAGGGCGGCAACCATTGTGTGGCAATGGAGTGACATCAACAATCTCGGTAACTTCGATACCTGTTCCATGAATGGTCCTGATAGCCGACTCACGTCCTGAACCGGGACCTTTTACAAAAACCTTTACTTTACGTAAGCCTAAATCGAAAGCCACTTTTGCACAATCAGAAGCAGCTGTCTGGGCTGCATAAGGGGTATTCTTTTTCGAACCTTTGAAACCCATTTTTCCGGCTGATGACCATGATATCACCTGTCCGGAATTATTGGCCAGAGTAATAATAATATTATTGAACGAAGCGTTAATATGTGCCTGTCCGATAGGTTCTACTTTAACAACTTTTTTCTTGGTTGTTCCTGACTTTTTTGCCATAATCCTTAATCTATACTAATTATTTGGTAGCTTTCTTTTTATTTGCAACGGTCTTCTTCTTGCCTTTACGGGTACGTGCGTTATTTTTCGTGCTCTGTCCCCTTACAGGTAAACCGATACGGTGACGAACGCCACGATAAGAACCGATGTCCATCAAACGTTTGATGTTCAACTGTACAATGGAACGCAATTCACCTTCAACTTTATATTCTTCGTTGAGGATACTACGTATCTTCCCTAAATCATCATCATCCCAGTCCTGTACCTTTTTATCAAGATCAATACCGGCTGTACTTAAGATCTTACGTGCAGAGCTGCGTCCTATTCCGTAAATATAGGTCAGACCTATTTCTCCGCGTTTATTTTTTGGTAAATCAACACCAACAATTCTTGCCATATTACAACAAAATGATATTTTCGATTAATGTTATCCTTGACGTTGTTTAAACTTCGGATTTTTTTTGTTTATCACATAAAGACGGCCTTTGCGTCTTACGATTTTACAATCTTCGCTTCTTTTTTTTATAGATGCTCTTACCTTCATTGTCGTATCTAATAATATTACGATTTTCTAACTAATTGATTTATTTATACCTGAATTTGATCCGACCTTTAGTCAGGTCATAGGGGGACATTTCGAGTTTGACCTTATCGCCGGGAAGAATCTTGATATAATTCATCCTCATCTTTCCGGAAATATGGGCCGTCACGATATGTCCGTTTTCCAGTTCGACACGAAACATAGCATTTGACAATGCTTCCAGTATCGTACCATCTTGTTCTATAGAAAGTTGTTTAGCCATATGAATGACAACACTTTAATTAAGATTTAATTTTTCTTCTATAAATGAAAACGTTGATAACACATCTGCCTGGTGTTCTCCAACGGCCACTGTTAATTCGAAATGCGCCGACGGTTCATTGTCCCTGGTACGGATGGTCCAGCCATCACGTTCTTCAACAATATCCCGTTTGCCCTTGTTGATCATCGGCTCGATACACAGAACCATGTTTTTTTTCAGCCGCGCACCAACTCCCCTGCGTCCATAATTAGGCACTTCGGGGCTTTCATGCATTTGGGTTCCGATACCATGACCGACTAATTCACGTACTACCGAATAATGATGACTTTCAGCATGTTGTTGAATCACATAACCTAAGTCCCCCATCCGGTTTTTTGTAACTGCTGCTTCTATGCCCTTGAACAAACATTCCTTGGTCACCTGAAGCAACTGGCGGGTAGATTCGCTCACCTCACCAACCTGAAAGGTATAGGCGCTATCGCCATAATATCCATTCAGGATAACGCCACAGTCAATGGAAACGATATCACCATCTTTTAACACCGCGTTTTTGGATGGAATGCCATGCACCACCTGACTGTTGACTGAAGTACACAAAGTGTTCGGATAACCATTATAGCCTTTGAATCCCGGTTTTGCACCGTTATCGAGGATAAATTCCTCGGCACGGGCATCCAGTTCCAATGTGGAAATACCCGGACGAACCATGCTTCCCACCTCGGCTAAGGTTTTCGAAACCAAAAGCGCACTTTGCCTGAGCAACTCTACTTCCTGATCAGTCTTAATAACCATCAAAGAACTTTTAGTTACCCGAACGGCCTTTGATCCTGCCGCTCTTCATTAATCCATCATAATGCCTCATCAACAAATGACTTTCGATTTGCTGTAAGGTATCCAATACAACACCTACCATGATCAACAGGGTGGTGCCACCAAAGAACTGCGAAAATTGATAGCTGATCCCGAAAATATTAGCGAATGAAGGCAAAATAGCTACAAATGCTAAAAATAAGGATCCGGGCAATGTAATTTTCGACATGATGGAATCCAAATATTCAACCGTTTTTTTCCCGGGTTTCACTCCTGGAATAAAGCCACCGTTCCGCTTCATATCTTCAGCCATTTGCGTCGGGTTAACTGTTACTGCAGTGTAGAAATATGTGAAAACAACGATTAAAAATGCGAATACAAAGTTATACCAAAATCCTGTAACATTGGTGAATGCCATCAAAAATCCGCTCATGGATTCTCCTGTTGCAGTAAATCCGGCAATCGTAACAGGAATGAACATCAATGCCTGTGCAAAGATAATAGGCATTACACCAGCTGCATTGACCTTCAATGGAATATACTGACGAACTCCGCCGTATTGCTTGTTCCCGACAATCCGCTTTGCATATTGCACCGGGATTTTCCTAGTACCTTGTACCAAAAGTATGGATACTGCAATAACAGCAAGCCAGATAACTATTTCCACCAGGAATACGACCAGACCACCGCCCTGATTTTCCAGACGGATAGCTAATTCCTGAATAATTGATTGTGGAAGACGGGCAATGATACCTACCATAATGATCAGGGATATACCGTTTCCTATTCCCTTATCGGTAACACGTTCTCCAAGCCACATGATAAACATAGTCCCACTGATCAGGATGATCGTAGAAAATACGGTAAACCATGCTCCGGTCAACAGGAATGCGCTCGGCTGTAACTGGGCATGAAGGTTGGCCAGATAAGTAGGTGCCTGGAAAATTAAG
>JAISOY010000168.1 GCA_031275285.1 Bacteroidales bacterium
CCATCAAAGACTGAATATTTTCCCCCGGAAAGACGACTCAAATCATACGTGGTATGCACCGGGTGACGACCTGGCTTCATTCCCCCCTGCAGACTCCACATTTATATCCGATATCTTCCTTACCTATCTAAATGATATACAATCCGGGATACAAGAAGGGAATTGGCAGAAAGCAAACGAAACGCTGGACATGATTGCCACCTACCAGACTAAAAACAAAACTTTCAATATAGATGCGAGAAAGATAGAAACAGAATTGACGTACAATAAAATGAATATTTTCCGCTTCTGCAGGATGGTTTACCTGATCTTGGGTGGTACACTGCTGATATTGGCTGTCATCTCTCTCTTCAAGCAACGGAAATGGACGAAATGGTTAATTAGGGTATTGGCAACAGGGGTATCGATTGGTTTTCTTTCCCACATAGCAGGAATGGGTATGAGATGGTTCATAGGTGGATATGCGCCCTGGAGTAATTCGTATGAAACGATGGTGTATGTTGCGTGGGCATCCGTATTTGCGGGATTGTTATTTGTTCGCCGCAGCACGATAACCTTTGCACTGGCAACTTTGTTCGGAGGAGTTATACTCTTTGTGTCCGGGCTTAACTGGATGGATCCACAGATAAATTTGTTGGTTCCGGTACTTAAATCTCCCTGGTTGATGTTTCACGTTGCGATCATCGTGGCAGCTTACGGATTCTTCGGCCTCAGTTGTCTAATGGGAATAACCAATTTAATCATGCAATCCATCCGTGGAAAGAATCGCCCTGTGCCGGCAGATCGTATCCGGGAATTAACTGTCATAAACGAAATGTCGTTATGGATAGGATTGACATTGATGACAACGGGCACTTTCCTCGGCGCTGTCTGGGCAAACGAATCCTGGGGACGGTACTGGGGGTGGGATCCGAAAGAAACCTGGGCATTAATAACTGTGGTGGTATACGCCATTTGCCTGCATCTGCGATTAGTGAAAAAATGGGATAAAGCCTGGCTCTTCAATTTAACATCAGTAATTGCCTTTCTCTCTGTGCTAATGACTTATTTCGGGGTAAACTATTTTCTCAGTGGTATGCATTCGTATGGTTGAATAAAAAAAGAGCACCTTCACAAGTGCTCTTTTTTATTTCGAATAAATTCTCTACTTCTATTTTCGGGTGAATGATGGGATTCGAACCCACGACCCTTGGAACCACAATCCAATGCTCTAACCGGCTGAGCTACAATCACCATATCAACATCTTACAAACTAAAAATTTTTGTCGGGGCAAAGGTAGATATTTCCTTTTATTCTCCAAACCTTTGATTGAGAAAAATCCTGTTTTACTCATAGATGCTCTTTTTCCCGGCAAGTAAAGTATTGCGCATCAAGGAAAGGATAGTTACAGGACCTACTCCGCCCGGAACCGGAGTAATATAGGAGCATTTGACAGATACTTCGTCGAACTTCACATCGCCTGTCAACTTATAACCACTTTTAGTAGTACTACTGGGCATACGGGTAGTACCTACATCTATAACTATGGCGCCCTCTTTCACCATATCTGCTTTCAGAAATTCGGGAACACCCAAGGCTACAATAATGATATCAGCATGGAGGCACATCTCTTTGAGGTTTTCCGAACGGCTGTGACACACCGTCACCGTACAGTCTCCCGGATAGTTTTTTTGCATCATCAGCATCGCCATCGGCTTACCAACTATATTGCTACGCCCCAATACGACACAATGTTTCCCTTTGGTTTCTATTTCATATCGCTTCAACAATTCAAGAATACCGGCAGGAGTAGCCGACACAAAACAAGGCAAACCGATAGACATACGCCCTACATTAACAGGATGAAAGCCATCCACATCTTTCCGATAGTCGATAGCTTCGATAATTTTTTGCTCCGAGATATGCTTAGGGAGTGGAAGCTGCACGATGAAACCGTCGATATCTGCATCTCTATTTAAGCGATCGACACAGGTTAATAATTCTTCTTCCGTTACATCCTCTTCGTAGCGAATCAGGGATGATTTGAATCCAAGCTCTTCACAGGTACGAACCTTGTTTGCCACATAAGTTTCGCTTCCTCCATCGTGACCTACCAATACAGCCGCCAAATGCGGAATTTTGCCTCCGGATTCTTTTATCTGCAGGACTTCTTCTGCAATTTCTTTTTTCATTTGGGCAGCAACAGCTTTTCCATCAATTAAATGCATAGCAATTATCTTTTAGATTTGGATAAGGGCATTTTTTTACTTCCCAGCTTTGCGGTTGTAAGCACACGCATCATTTTGCGTGTTTCGTCAAATTGTTTAATTAGTTTATTCACCTCCTGGATATTTGTTCCACTACCAATAGCTATACGTTGGCGACGCGAACCATTTAGAATAGCAGGATTCGTTCGTTCCACCGGAGTCATAGAATAAATGATAGCTTCTATAGTCTTAAAAGCGTTTTCATCGATATCAATGTTTTTCATCATCTTGCCGACACCAGGTATCATAGAAGCCAACTCTTTTAGATTACCCATTTTCTTTATTTGATGAATTTGGGCGATAAAATCGTTAAAATCAAACTGGTTTTTGGCTATTTTCTTTTGCAAACGCTTAGCTTCCTCTTCGTCGTATTGCTCCTGTGCACGTTCCACAAGTGAAACAATATCTCCCATTCCCAGAATACGGTCGGCCATACGTTCAGGATGAAACACGTCTAAAGCATCCATTTTCTCGCCGGTACCCACAAATTTAATAGGCTTATCTACAACCGTGCGGATAGAAAGAGCAGCTCCCCCCCGCGTGTCACCATCGAGCTTGGTAAGCACTACTCCGTCAAAGTTCAGACGATCGTTAAATTCCTTGGCTGTATTAACAGCATCCTGCCCTGTCATGGCATCTACTACGAAAAGTATTTCATTAGGTTGTATCGCTGTTTTGATGGATGTTATTTCCTTCATCATCTGCTCATCAATTGCCAACCGGCCGGCGGTATCAACTATTACCAGGTCGTATCCTCTGAGCCGGGCTTCCTTTACGGCATTTTGTGCGATAAGTATCGGATTCTTGTTTTCCGGTTCTGAATATACAGGTACTTCTATTTGTTTTCCTAAAACATGTAATTGTTCAATAGCTGCCGGACGATAAACATCACAAGCTACCAAAAGCGGTTTCTTTCCTCTTTTTGTTTTCAACAAATGGGCTAATTTCCCGGAGAACGTAGTTTTACCTGAGCCTTGCAATCCCGACATCAATATAATAGCAGGAGAAGTTTTCAGATTAATATCCGCGGCAGTCCCTCCCATCAATTGTGCCAATTCATCGTGTACAATCTTTACCATCAGTTGGCCTGGCTTCACGGCTTTAAGGACATTCTGTCCCAGCGCTTTTTCTTTCACCGTGTCGGTAAACTGTTTTGCCACTTTATAATTAACGTCGGCATCCAATAATGCTTT
>JAISOY010000169.1 GCA_031275285.1 Bacteroidales bacterium
AAACCGGTGGCCGTGATGATCTTTGACGGCACAAACCAAGTCAACAGGATTGAAATGTGTCGCATTAGCAGCTATTGACTGCTGTTGCGGATCATTCATGTTTATTTGTGAAGATTCGGCGATCTGTAAAGAAACAGAATGGTCGACATTGTGTACCCAAAAAGGGCCGCCTCCGGGTTCTCCTTCGTTCCGGACCATCCCGCATACACGGATAGGACGGTTGAGTGTATTCAGCAAATATTCCTTTTGTTTTTCCATATCCCATTCAGTAAATGCATCCGGGACCTGGAATGAAAGGGATTGCTTCAGAAATGCGACAATCTCTGTAATTGTAGTTCTGTCCAGACTTTCATTCAATATATGGATGTATTGGAAAACCTTCTCCTGAAGGTCCAGCAACAATCCTGCTAATGCTTTTTTATAACGTATGGTTGTCCGTTTTAATCTGTCAGGTACCACATTATCAATATTTTTGATGAAAATAATGTCTCCGTCTAATTCATTCAGATTATCCAGTAAGGCGCCATGTCCGCCCGGACGGAATAAAAGACTTCCATCATGGTTTCTCATAGGCAGGTTATTTTTGTCAACAGCTATTGTGTCGGTTGATGGTTTTTGTTGGGAAAAGGTAATATCAAAGCTTACATTAAATAATTCCATATATTTTTTAATCCTTTCCCGGACAAGTTTTTCAAAATCATCCTGATGCTCTGATGAAACAGTGAAATGTAAGTGGATATTTTTATCCGTGTTACGGGTATATTCAGCTCCTTCCACCAGATGTTCTTCCATAGCTGTACGGGGGCCATCCGGATATTTGTGGAACAACAACAATCCTTTAGGCAGGTTTCCGTAATTTAAACCGTCTTTGAGGAGAATGGCTTCCGCCACATTTTTTTTATGATGGATAGGTATATGCTTCTCTTCAAGAATTGATTTCAACTCTTGATAAAAGGCAAAATCCGTTAACCGGTCAAATACTTCCTTTACAGATGGGTTTTCTTGATCATCCGGTGAAGAGATAAATTCATATAATTCTTTAAACATCCGTGTTGCGGCCCCGGAAGCAGGGACAAATTTCAATATTTTCCGTTCCTTCCGGTTTTTTTCAAAATTTTCCTCAAACAAGTCAATTATTTCTTCAGTAAATTTCTGTATTCCGTCATTTACCGTGGCAGCCTTATCTATTTGTAGAAACGGGAATCCCGATCTGAAATAAGACAGTTGTTTCTCTATGGTTTCTATGCTGATATTTTTGGTAGTTAATTGATCCAGATCTTTTTCTGTAAACATGATATTTTATTTTAATGAGTATGATATACACCATACAAATATAGCCAAAAAATTATTTCAGGTTTTGGGGTTTTTAAAAACAAAACTTCGGCCGGATCACAAAACATCACCCGGCCGAAGAACAAATAATATAAATGTTGGTTCTTTTACCACTTTACATATGATGCCTGATTCAGAAAATCATAATCATATTTCAACGCTTCCAATGGTGTCATATTGTAACGTTCCTGTTCAACATAATAATCTTCCAGAACTGCTATGTCGGCTACAGCAAAAAGCGCTTCGAAATCAACCAGTCCTTTTCCGAATTCTGTGCTGCCTTTTCCGTCAGGATTTGCATCCTTAAGGTGCCAGTTGGCAAAACGTCCCGGATATTTCTTTACATACTCATGACAGGAAAATCCTCCGTAAACCAATTGGGCGGTATCCATCTGGAAGGTAACCAGGTTTTTGTCGGTGTTTTCAATCATTACATCATATGGGATCTGTCCTTCCAGTTCATGGAATTCATCAACATGGTTATGGAAAGCGAACTTTAAACCGTTAGATTTAGCTATTTCGCCGCATTTGTTAAACTGGTCAGCCAGCCGTTTTACATCGGAAATACTTTTGAGCTGTTGGTGGGGATATCCGGCCTGGACAATCCACTTGCACCCAAGCTCAATGGTATCTGCTGCATTTTTTTTCCAAAAATCCCATCCTTTGGTGTCATCTTCTGCCAACAGTCCGCTGCCTGTATGGGAACCGGTCATGGTAACGCCCAGGTCAGCCAGGTATTGTTTCAATTCTTTCGGTGTTTTTCCGAAAAATTTTCCATCCCTATATCCAAAAGATTCCATACGTTGGTATCCCATCTCAACCAATGCTTTGATGGTGCCGTCAAAATCTTTTTGTATATCTTCGCGAACACTATATAGTTGAACGCCAATGGCTTTTTTCTTTTTTGCACAAGAGAAACCTACAGGTAAAATACTCAAAGCAGACAATGCAGCTCCTGCTTTTAAAAAATTCCTTCTTGTTACCATTTCTTTCTTTTTAAGGTATTATAATTGTATGTTTTGTTTGATATCAAAAGATTACCTTTCCCAACGACTCATTTTACAAAGTTAAAAACAATCAATATGATTTGCAAGAAATGAACCATGTATTTACCTGTTGGTACCTTCAAACAGATCGTGTGTATTTCTTTCTTCCTTTTTCTGGGATTTGAAATTATTGAATGTATACGAAAGAGAAAGCGTAAATAACGGAGATTTCGGATATATATAAGTTTTGGAATCAAGCGTCGGTCCCGTTTTGGTACTGATGTATTCCGCAGTTGAGAAAATATCACGAATAGTCAGTGTCGCAGCAAGTTTTCGTTGCAGAAAATGCTGTCGTACGGAAAAATTAAAATAATAAAATTCATTTACTTTTCCCTGTGTGCTCACTGATGGCCCGACATAATATGCTTCTAATCTCATCCGTGTGTTTTTCCCGATATTGACGTTGTTATTTACGGCTAATTGCCAGTTCCAGCTCTCTTCATCTTCCCCGTCAATTTTATATTCATTTTTGATGGTATAGTAATAGAGGCTCCCGTTGATGTCCAGATTCCACCACCGGTTCAATTGAAACGCTGTCACCAGTTCGGCCCCGGTAGCATAATCATTTCCCACATTTGCCATCGAATCCAATGTTACTCCGGTATGAAAAGGAACCCGTACCCGTTCTATCTTATCTTTACGGATACGGTGGAATAAAGTACCTGATATTGAGTTATCCCCGAATCCTTTGGAATAACCGATTTCAAAAGAATTGGTATATTCCGGAAGAATCATCGGATTGCCACGCTGGGCGGTATAGTAGTCCACATATACCACATATGGTTCCATATAGAATAACTCCGGTTGTGTGATCCGGCGCGAATAAGCGGCATTCATCCGCCCTCCTTTATTCAATGTATATGAAAGATGTACAGATGGGAATAAACCGAATTTATTCCAGGTATGTCGCGCCCATTCTTCATTGTTGCCCAATTTCCGGTAGGTATATTCACCCCTCAATCCCAGTTGGTAGTTAAATGCATTATGAGAATTGGATAAAATACCATACAGGGCATGTATATCCCTGCGGAAAAGATATTTATTATACATGTCGTCTCTTCGTTCGAAATCGCCAATGGCCGGATTGTAAAAATCAATCTTGTAATCTCCATCTTCAGTATAGCTGAAGAAATAATACCCGGCTTCCAGTTTTCCTCCTTTTTTATTGAACGGATATACATAATCCAGATTTCCTTGTGCCGTAAGCCGATACTCAAATTCACGGGCCCTGTGTCCTTGTGCTTGTTGTCCGTCTGGATAGAATAAATCTGTATAGAAATATTCCATGGCATCCCCTTCGTAGAAAGAGAAGAAAGATCCGGTCAATTGATGACCATCGTCTGAAAACCGATGGTCGAATCCTATATCTCCCCTTATTACCCATTCGTCCAGCTCGACATAATCACGGCCTTTAAATGAGGCATATGTTTCATTTCCCGTGCTGTGTTGTAAGTAGGTATCTTCGTAATCCAGATGGCCCCCACGGTTACGGATCCTGTAACGTCCTTCCACGGCCGCTGACCAGGTAGTCTTTCTTTTGGTCCAGTCTAACCCTGTACGTAAATAATACAGGTCTGTATAGCTTTTTCTTTCTCCTGTAGACCGGGTAGTTGTGAGCGTATCTCCGACATCAATGTGTTTCAGCTGATCAAAATCACTCACCAGATACCGCCGGGATGCCTCTCCTGAGGTTTGCCACCGCACATTATTTTTCTGGTAGGAAGTAAGAAAATCGATACTGCGTGATTCCACGGAACTTACCATTCCGTTCACTATTCCACTCCACCCGTTTGCGGACTGCTTTTTGGTATTGACATTGATGATTCCTGCTGTACCATCCGCTTCATATCTTGCTGACGGAGTGGTAATAATTTCGATATTATCTATCTGGCCGGCCGGAACCTGTTCCAGTCCGGCGCTTCCTCCAATGGTTGCCGGCTTTCCATCGATATAGACCTTGAAGCCGCTGCTACCTCTGAATGTTAATTCTCCGTCGGCATCGACCCTCATTGACGGCGTTTGTTCCAGGATATCAACCGCTGTGCCTCCCGAAGCAGAAATATACCCGGAGGCTTCTATTACCTTTTTGTCCAGTTTATAAACTACCTGCCGTTTTCGTGCTGTCACTTCTACTTCAGATAACTCAAAGTTTACTGGGCGCAACATAATATCAGTATATATGATGTTTTTTTTTGTTTCCGACAAGCGGAAAGATGAGGTATTTTGTGTTTCATACCCTGCAGAACTCACTGAAATATAATAATCTCCTGAATGGGAATGTTTCAATGAAAATATTCCGTCGGCATCTGTGGTTGTATGTGCTGATATCACGGAATCGAGAAGTGTGTATAATAACACATCAGCATATCCGGCTGCTTCTCCGGTAGATTCATCCAGGATTCTTCCGGTAATGGTCCATTGTGCATGAAGATTTAGCGATAAAAAGCAGAAAATCAATCCGGCAAATAGGGAATATTTCATTTCAGTGGTGTTAAAAAATGCCAAAGTTAAAGAAACCACTCTGTCAATAGGTTGAATTAACAAATTTTAAGAAAGGAATACAACCTGATTATGATAATGAAATACATATTTCATTATATTTGTCTCTTCATTAATCATTTGTATATGTTTAAAAAATATCCGGATGATTAATAAATGTTTTGATCTTTTTACTTTGATGAACTATTTTTGAAGCATTAAACGGATATTATTATGGGAAATCTACCCCAGAGACATAAAGCTATATTGGATGAGCTGGCCAAGGAAGGTTATCTGAAAGTGACCGATTTAAGTAAAAAATTCGAAGTTTCGGCTGTTACTATCCGTAAAGATATTAAGGATATGGAACGGAGGAAATTGCTTTTTCGGAATCATGGAAGCATTACCTTATATAGTTCCCTGATCAATGAACGGCATATTGATGAAAAGGAAAAGGTACGGGTGAATGAAAAGATCCGTATTGCGGAAGCGGCAAACCGGCTTTTGGAAAGGGATGACCGGATCATTATCGCATCCGGAACGACCGTATTAGCGTTTGCTAATAAGATTACTTTTTCCGATCCGATCACAGTGATCACGTCATCCATGAAAATATCCGTGAGTTTATGTTATAAACAGAATATTGAAGTAATCCAGTTAGGAGGTAGCATGCGGAAAAGTTCGGCATCGGTAATTGGTCCGGAGGCTGAATCTATGCTTGAAAGCCTATCCTGTAGCAAGTTATTTCTTGGTATTGACGGGCTTGATCTGGATTTTGGGTTGACCACAAGCAATATAGCGGAAGCACATTTGAACCGTGCTATGATAGAAGCAGCACAGAAAGTGATCATACTTGCCGATTCATCAAAATTTGGGAAAAAAGGATTCGGTAAGATCTGCGATTTTGAACAAGTACATCACATCATTACCGATAAGGAAGCACCTGCAAAATCCATACAGATACTCAGGGAAAAAGGTATCGAAGTGACATTGGTGTGATCTTAGGATATACGTCAATTAAGATTTAACCAATTTTTGATCAATCTGGTAATAATCCTATTTTTTCGGTAGAATAAATATAGAATTGATGTGCATTTAGTTTGTCCATTTGCACTTGCATCCACTCGTTTTCAGAAACTTTTACCTTATACTTCTGTTGCTCGCGAAATAAATTTTTCATATTAGCATGGAAATCTTTATTGGCAAAATAAATCAGGTTGGCGTCATGTATGATCTCTTCTAAAATGCCATTCGGAGCAAACTCATAATGGGATGCTCTCATTAAATCACAGATTACATCTATTTGCTGGGAAGAATATTGAAAGAACGGCAGTATTTCGCGAGCTATCTTATCACTCATCAGTCTGGCTTTATCATACGAAACAGTATATCCGATATCGTGGAATAATGCCGCAGTTTTCAATAATAACATATGTTCATCGGAAATATGTTGTGCCGCTCCCAGTTGTTCAACATATTTATATACATCATAAGTATGTTTGAAACTATGAAAATATAGGTTTTTTGAAAACTCTGTGGTCATTCTTCCTTTCACATATTCTAAAATATCAGGAAGTCGGATTATCTGTAGTTGTATGAAAAAATGATGATTAGGGATCAGGTATTCTGAAGAATCTTTTTCAATGAATTCAGGTTTCAATCCTTTCACATAATATGTCGTTACAGTATTTTCTTCGGAAAGGAACCCATGGTATTCACAGTTAAAAAACTGTTTCACCTGGTCGTATGTCTCGCCTGAAATGTTTATCTCTCCGGGTTTTGAGGCTGATTCCAGCCTTGAGGCCATGTTTACCGTATGTCCCCAGATATCATAAGATAATTTTTTATGTCCGAGCATACCCGCAATCACTTCTCCGGTGTGTATACCCATTCGTACAGACCAAACATTCGGGTTTTGCTCGCGCAACCGGCGAAGATAGTGTTGTACTTCCAATGCTGCAAATACGACTTCGATGGGATTAGTATGATTTTTCTGCGGAACACCGCCTGCACACATGTAAGCGTCCCCCATGGTTTTTATTTTTTCAATGTGGTGTCGTTCAACTACCGTATCGAAATAAAAAAAGAAGTTGTTCAGTTCGTCCAATAATGCTTCCGGTTGTAAATTGTCGGTTATTTTCGAAAAGTTTTCAATATCGGCAAACAATACGGTTGCCATATCGAATTTTTGAAAGAAGTTTTTCTGGACTTCACGGAAATGATCCGGATTATCCTTGTTTAGAGATACGATATCCGGATGTTCAAATATACTTTTCGATAAACCTGTCGATTTTGGGGGAGCCTCCTTTTTGGCCGTTTTATTTTTCCGCATGTAAAACATCCATGCGAGATTAGAGGCAAATAAGAATCCCGATAAAACAATCCACCAGTTTGAAGCTGCTTCGCACATACAGTCAGTGGTTAATTACATTCCATATTAATGACTTTGCCGACATTCATATTGCTCTTACTTCCGGTAGAAATATTTGCTATAGGAATGTTACAGATAAAGTACAAAAAACGAAAAAAAGTTTTATTTTTGTAAAAAAAATTAAACGAGCCCATAAAAACTTTTAAAACGGTCAAAGATATTTCTTTTATTGTTTCAATGCTAAAATAAAAAACTAAATTTCTATGGAAAATCAATCCAAACCTATTCTAATTCCAACAGATTTTACTGTTATTGCCGAGTATGCGGTTGAATCGGCAGTGAAATTTGCAAAGGTGACGAATACTAGCATTATATTGGTGCATATCGTAAAGAAAACTTCGGAGATTCTTGATGCTACTGCAAAAGTAGAACTGGAAGCAGATAAGTTTTCAAAAGAATATAACGTTAAAGTTACCGGAATTGTCCGGGAAGGTTCAATTTTTTCTACCATAGGAGAAACTGTTGACGAAATGGATGCCGGTTTGGTTGTGATGGGCACTCACGGCATTAAAGGGATGCAAAAAATTATGGGTAGTTGGTCTTTGAAAGTGGTGGTTACATCGAGTGTCCCGATTATAGTGGTACAAGACCGGCCTCACAGGTCAGGAATCGAACGCATAGCATTTCCGGTGGATTTTAAGAAAGAAAACAGGGAAAAAATAGGTTGGGCTTATTATGTAGCCAGATTATTCAATGCTAAAGTAAATATTTTCAGGGCTGAACCGGCTAAAGATAAAAAGATAGAACAAGGAATACGGACCAATTTGGTTTTTACGGAAAAATTCCTGCATTCAAAGAATATCCCTTATGATATTACTGTAGCTAAAGGGGAAGACTCCTTTGCAAAAGAATCTTTGGATTTTGCTGCAGAGATAGATGCAGACCTGATTCTGATCACAACAACAAAGGGAATATCTATTGCGGATTTTGTCCTGGGGACTTCCGAAGAGCACATCATCACCAATAGTGCGCATATTCCTGTTATGTGCGTGAATCCGAGGAAAGCACAAATAGGTAGTTTTAGTGCTACAGGCGGGTAATTCTTTTTGAAAAATATTTTTATGCTGAATAGGATCAATCGGAAATTGTTCATATTCAGCATTTTTATTATTATAATCTATTTAATGTGAAACGAAGCATGAATTTTACGAAGTCGCCAAAGTTCATGATAATAAAAATCATGCGAGTTGCATACAACCTTTAAAAATATTATCACATGAAATATGTAATCTTGTTAGGCTTTGTTTTTATGGCATTATCTTGTACAACGTCTTCCAAACCTTCAGTCAATCAGGAAGAATGGGGGTCAACCGATTCGAAGCCGGTTTATTTATTTACATTGACCAATTCAAACGGAATAACAGCTGAAATCACTAATTACGGGGCTACTCTTGTTTCTTTCAATGTCCCTGATAAGGACGGAAAATTTGAAAATATTGTGTTGGGGCTTGACCGTCTGGAGAGTTATCTGGCTGGGCATCCCAGCTTGGGTTGTGTCATTGGACGTTATGCCAACCGGATAGGGAATGCGAAATTTATACTCAACGGTACGGAATATACATTAGCTAAAAACAATGGAGAAAACCATATACATGGGGGAGTAAAAAGGTTTAGCCATAAGGTATGGGACGCCAGTATTTCCTCAGATATAAATACTGCCAAATTATCATTGATCTGTACAGCTGCAGACATGGAAGAAGGATATCCGGGAAATATGGTCATAAAAGTCGATTATGTCCTTAATAATGACAATGAACTGGTCCTTAATTATTCTGCTACTACGGATAAGCCGACAGTGATCAATCTGACGAATCACAGTTACTTTAACCTGACAGGATGTAAAGAAAATGTTTTAGGGCATCAGGTAAAAATATATGCCGATGCATATACTCCGGTGGACGAAGGGAATATCCCAACCGGAGAAATACGCTCTGTCGCCGGTACGGAATATGACCTGAGGGAATGGACCACTATAGGAGACCGTTTGTCTATCCTTCCTAAAGGGTATGATAATAATTATTGTCTGAAAGGTACACCCAATCATGCTGTACTTGCTGCAGAATTATACGAGCCGAAAAGCGGACGTCTTCTTCAAACCTTTACCACTGAACCGGGGGTTCAGTTTTATACCAGCTGTAATCTGGATGGCAGTAAAAAAAGTCCTTCAGGGGTACCTTATTCCGCATTTATGGGCGCTTGTTTTGAAGCACAACATTATCCCGATTCTCCCAATAAACCGGATTTTCCATCTACCACACTGAATCCGGGAGAAACATATACTCAGGTAACCACTTATAAAGTAGGAATAAAATAATTTTTTATGCATCGTTCCGGTTTTGTAAATATCGTTGGAAATCCCAATGTCGGCAAATCTACATTGATGAATGCGCTTGTAGGTGAAAGGTTATCGGTAGTCACTGCAAAAGCGCAGACAACACGTCACCGTATTATGGGGATCATCAATGGGGAAGATTATCAGATCGTTTATTCCGACACACCCGGCATTATTCAACCTAAATATAAGATGCAGGAAGGGATGATGAATTTTGTCCATACTTCATTCACTGATGCCGACATGATCATATATGTTACTGATGTCGTGGAGCTACCGGGAAAAAATCAGGAGTATATTGAGAAGGTAGCAAAAATGACTATTCCTGTATTATTGATCATCAATAAGATCGATCTGACTACTCAGGAAAAGCTGGAGCGGTTGAATGAAACATGGAAAAACCTGTTGCCTGATGCTACTATTATCCCTATATCAGCAAAAGAAAAGTTTAATATTGATGTGCTTAACCGGACGATTATTGAATCCCTGCCTGAAGGACCGGCGTATTTTGCTAAAGATGAGATGACTGATAAGCCGGAACGCTTTTTTGTCTCTGAAATACTGAGAGGAAAGATCTTTGAGAATTACCAGAAAGAAATCCCTTACTCCACGGAAGTGGTCATAGAGTCTTTTAAAGAAGAAGGGAATATTATACGTATACAGGCTTTAATTTATGTGGAGCGTGAAACGCAGAAAGCCATTCTGATAGGTAAAAAGGGCAGTGCATTAAAAAAAACGGCAACTGAGGCAAGAAAAGAGATGGAAATATTTTTTGCAAAAAAGATATTTCTCGAGACGTTTGTGAAAGTAAGAAAAGATTGGCGCAATAATGAGAATTACCTGAAGAATCTGGGCTATATTAGTTAGTAATAAATGCTTCTTTGTTTAAAGGTCAGTTCTTTCCTAATTGCTTAGGCTTTTGTTTTTTGCCAATAGAACTTCTTCGATGGCCTTTTTCAGATCGTCTTTTGGCAATGCGCCCTGCGCTAATCTGGGTGCTCCTTTCATAGGCACGAAAAGAAGGGTAGGTATACTTTTTATTCCAAATATACCGGACAATTCTTTTTCTATATCCGTATTGATTTTATAAATATAAATCTGCCCATCATACTCAGTGGCCAGTTCTTCCAGAATGGGAGCAATTCTTTTACATGGCCCGCACCAATCTGCATAAAAATCTATCAGGCAAGGTTTATCCCCCAGATATTTCCATTCAGTAGTATCTTTTTTATAGTTAACTATTTTGGTTAAAAAGGCATCTTTGGTTAATTGAATGGTTTTTACTTTGTTGTTACCGGATGTTACCAATTTATCCTGGGCAGAAAGATTAAATGGATTCATCACCATGCAAAAGAGGTATACCATCAATAGTGTCTGGAACAGATGCTTCATATTAAAATAGTGTGTTGTGTTATGCGAATTATTGACTACAATTTATCGTATTTGGAGATATTTGACGGGTCAATTTCTTTCAATATCTTCACTACTCTTGTTTTTTCTTCGGCCGGCGAATTAGAGAAAAGTTCCAGCCACTCACTTGATTTAGCATCAAAAATGAATTGAAGAAGAAACATATACGGGTCGGGTTTTCTACGGTAAACATCCTGAATGAGTTTTAAATAATCTGCGATATCACTACGTGCTTCATTGGGCCGTTCGCTCATCCGGTCCAGTCCCAAACGATGATATTTATAAGTAAACTCACGGATATTGCGGTAACGATCGTCCAGTATATTTTGAACCAACCAGTAACGATTCCTGTTCCCACTTGATCCGTCATATGCACGCCATCCTTTCTCACTTGATTTCTGTGCATTGGTCACCACTGTTTCTGCTTTCTGGAAATAAGGAGTTCCCCCATTGAGGGAAAACGAATCATAATCCATCCCTAAAATGATATATACATAAAAAGCAATGATGGAGGTAAGATTCGATTGATAAGCGACTTCACTGAACTCCAATGGTTCTCCTTCCACATAAGTGAATTTTAAATCCTTATCCTGAAAGTTAATCAAAGTCGTGTTATATACGGAATTAAATACAGGTCGACGTGATTGTATCTGGATGCTTCCGGTAAATTCATTACCTGTCAGTCCTGTGATATTCAATAACATATTGCATTCGATACGTTCTTCTGCAGTAAAAGTATTATTGGTCCAAACCCTGGAATTAACAAATTCGTAAAGTGCTGTTTGTAGAGCATCGGTTACACTTTTATTGGATCCCTGTATCTTGGTCGTAATTAATTGGACATTACACCGGAGTTCCTGTCCTGATACGGATGTTAGATATGCAAGAAAAAAACAGCAGAAAATATGTTTGATATTCACTTTCATGATCAAAAATAAGTCACTAGTTTATCTACAATATCTCTGGCTACTTCTTCCTTTTTTTTCAGAGGGAATTGTTGATTATTCCCCTTTTTGTCAATAATGGTGATCTTATTGGTCGTATGCCCGAACCCGGCTCCTACATCGTTCAATGAATTGAGAACAATGAAATCCAGGTTTTTTTTGTCCAGTTTTTGTATGGCGTGTTCTTTCTCGTCATGTGTTTCAAGGGCAAATCCGATCAATATCTGTCTTTGTTCTTTTATTTTTCCCAGTTCGGCTGCGATATCTTTTGTCGGGATCAATGGCAGCGAATAAGCCTGTTTTCCTTTTATTTTCTGTGATTGTGCTTTTTCCGGTGTGAAATCAGCAACAGCGGCAGCCATTATAGCTACATCTGTCTTCGGAAAATGTATAACAGAAGCCTGATACATTTCTTCAGCCGTCTGTACATGGATGGTTTTAATGGCCGGATGATCGGCATTCAGGTTGGTAGGCCCGCTGATCAATATCACTTCAGCTCCCCGCATGGCCAGTTCTTCCGCCACAGCATAACCCATTTTCCCCGAAGAATGATTCCCTATAAAACGTACAGGATCTATCGGTTCATAAGTAGGTCCGGCCGTAACCAATACCTTTTTTCCGGCACAATCGTTGTTCGTCAATACCTGAGCCAGTATCCGGACAATATGCTCCGGCTCTTCCATACGCCCTTTCCCGTCAAGTCCACTCGCCAGTTCCCCGCTTAACGGTTCAATGATATGGACATTACGCTTTTTGAGTAATTCAAGATTTAGTGTGGTAGCAGGATGGAGAAACATATCCATATCCATGGCCGGTGCAATAAAGACCGGACATCTGGCTGATAAATAGGTGGTGAGCAGTAAATTGTCGGCAACTCCGGTAGCCATTTTTGCGATAGTATTGGCTGTGGCAGGTGCGATCAGATATGCATCGGCCCAGATACCCAGATCAACATGACTGTTCCATGCTCCATTCTCCGGGTCAAAAAAATCCACCAGGATCGGATGCTTGGATAGGGTTGCCATGGTGAGCGGAGTAATAAACTCTTTGGCCAACGGGGTCATGATCACCCTTACATCTGCTCCTTCCTTTACCAATAAACGAACAAGCATAGCAGATTTATATGCTGCTATGCTTCCCGTAATACCTATAATGATATGTTTTCCCTTAAGCGTCATCCTTTGGTTGACTCAATCCCGGTTTCAGGATTGCGGTAATAAACATCCTGATCCAGGAACTCCTGTAAAGCGATCAATGATGGTTTGGGCAATTTTTCATAAAAACGGGATATTTCTATTTGCTCCCTGTTCTCAAATACTTCTTCCAGATTATCGGTATAACTGGAGAATTCTTCCAATTTACGGTTGAGCTCCTGTTTCATTTCAACACCTATCTGGTTCGCCCTTTTTGAAACAATGACTACTGTTTCATATATGTTACCTGTCGGCTCATATAACTTATCTAAATCGCGGGTGATGGTGGTAACAGGTGCTTTTGATTTTTTTAAATCCATATGTTTATTTAATATTTGATATTTCGATTATTCTTTTGTTTCTATGTACTCATCTTCATCAGGGTCGTCTTCACCCTTTGCTTTCAGGTATCTGTCTGACCGTTCGTACATACGCTGGGCGTCCCTGGCGTAATTACTGTCAGGGAACTCTCCAATGAATGAGTAATATTCATCCACGGCAGACTGATAACGTTCTTTCTGTTTTTCAATCACACTATTCTCGGCTAATAAATAGCTTGACCGTAACAATAAATACATTAATTCTTCCCGGTACTTAGTATCCGGATAATCATTCAAACTATTGTTCAATGCAACAATAGATGCTTTATATTGGCTGAGATTGTAATACAACTTGGCGGCAATATATGATTTATCTACCAGTTTATCCTGCATCTCACCAATATACTGTAAACACTCATCTTTATATTTAGAATTCGGATGACGTATCAGGAACATCTGGAATGATTCAATCGCAGCAAAAGTCATTTCCTGATCCAGTTCCGGCCTGGGGCTTTGCTTATAGTAACAATACCCTGAAAGAAATTCACATTCTTCAGCAAATGGCGATTGTGGATGTGTTTTAAATAGTTTCGTGAAATAATGTGATGCTGTCAGGTAATCTTTTTGTTTAAAATAACTCATTGCCTGGTAATATGAAACGGTATCCGCTTTATTCGTACCGCTATAGATTCCGACAATGTCATCAAATAATTGGGCAGAACGAACAAAATCACTTTTTTCATAATACAAAAAAGCCATTTTATATTTTAACTGGTAATTGGTACTTTTCCGTAATTTTTCGTACTGGCTGCACGAAGAAAACGCGGTGATAATGATGATGAGACCAACAAAAAATTTCTTCATTATTGAATATAATTACTGTGCAAAGGTATAAAAAAATGATTTATGAATGTCTGATTCTTTATAATAATTAATTATATGCCCCAGATTCATTTAACGTTAAACGAACTTCTTTAGTATGCAATATGGTGAAATATCCTAACTAATTGTTAATTTTGCTGAAAATACTGTACATGTCTTGTTTGGGTAATATTATCTGGCTGGTATTTGGAGGAATATTTATAGCCTTCGAATATATTATTGCCGGATTGATTTATTGTCTCACAATTATAGGTATTCCATGGGGAATTAAATGTTTTCACCTGGCCGTTTTGGCATTTTGGCCATTCGGGCGTGAGATAGTATCCTGTCCACAACAATCAGGGTGCCTTAATACTTTGATGAATGTTATATGGATTTTTATTGGAGGTATATGGATCTGTCTTTCGCACTTGATTTTCGGACTTATCTTATGCATTACGATTATTGGAATACCTTTCGGCCTCCAGCACTTTAAGCTGGCCGCTTTTTCCCTGTCTCCGTTTGGGAAAAATATCATATAGATTGGATATTGAGTAATACCAAATAATAAATTTCATCTGTTTATAATTTAATTTTTTAAGGTCAGATGGAATACGCCATAGATAATCATTACGGTGGGTGAACAGTAATGTTCATGGCTATTTCATATTGATTAAATGTAATCAAATTGGTCAATGTGACTTAAAAAAACAATAAATAGTACTGAGTACTTCATCCCTTAAACTAGCTATAAAATGTTAATGATCATTTCTCCGGCAAAAATACTGAACCTAAAACCTCAAAAGGTAGTTACAAATTATACGCAACCGGAATTTCTAAAGCAGGCATCAGTCATTGTTGATGAATTAAAGCATTATCCTCCGGAAAAGTTGGCCGAACTATTGGAGACTAATTTCATGATCGCCCAAACCAATTTTGACCGGTATGCCAGGTGGCACACTCCATTTACCCGGAATAATGCCAAACAAAGTATACTTACATTCAATGGTGAAGTATATAACGGACTGAAAGCGTCTTCTTTATCGCAGGAAGATTTATCTTTTTCCCAGGACCATCTTCGTATTTTATCAGGTTTATATGGCGTTTTGCGACCATTAGACCTGATGCAGCCATATCGTCTTCCCATGGGTACGTCGTTATCTTTTAACGGATATAAAGATCTTTATGATTTCTGGCGGAAAGATATTACCGATGCACTGGTAAAGTATTTCTCCAGAAGCACAAAAAAAGTCCTCGTAAATTTAGCTTCTGATGAATATTTCCGCTCTGTTGACCGGAAAAGATTGAATAATGTCAGGATCATTCATTGTGAATTTAAAGAATGGAAGGCCGGCAAATACAAAACAATTGTTGTATACACAAAAAAAGCCAGAGGATTGATGTGTCGTTTCGCTATTGAACACCGTATTACAGATCCGGAAAACTTAAAGGCTTTTGATAGTGAGAATTATTTGTTTGAAGAAAGTATCTCTTCTGAAAACAATTGGGTATTTGTGAGGCATAAATGAGAAATACAGCAGAATGAAATAAAAATTCATACATGACTGCTCCTGAATAACCGTCACAGGTTAAGGTACATCTTTTTTCTTCATATAACAGTTTAGTGGTAAATGTCTCAAAAGTATCGGACAAGAATTCATTGCGAGTGAACATAAAATTTTTTAAACCAAAGGTAAATGACAATGTTAATTGCGTCATTGCTCTTTTGATCAGAAAATAGTTGGCTGTTATTTGTATGAAAATTCTTTCTACCTCTCAAATATTTTCTAACTTTATCAACTATATATAGCCCAAAAACAATCTGATGGATCGAAAATAGAAAACAGTAAGCGTGGCAATAAATAAAAAATAGAGACACATATGAAAACATTCTTGAAAGTCAGTCTAATAGCGATCATTGCAATGTGGTCTCTTTGCGCCGCTTGTCAAAGGGGAACAAACCAAAAAGTGCAAAATATAGAAACTTTTGCACGACTGTATGGATATGCACGTTGGTTTCATCCAAGCGATGAAGCACAGGAAGTAGATTGGGATAAATTTGCTGTTCTTGGTGTCCAAAAAGTTGAAAATGTCAAATCCTCCAAAGCATTACGGGATACGCTTTTCAGGCTTTTCTCGCCGATAGTGCAAGGTTTACAGATTTATGAAACGGGTAAACCCGGAAAATTCAATCCTGATATTCTTTCATCACCCGACCCGGATGCAAAAACGGTGGCTTGGCAGCATTACGGAGTTTACCTGAATGAGGGAAGTATCTACAAAAGTGTTAGAACCAATAAAAGTAAGATTGACATCAATCAAGATGGCGCAATAATCTATAAAGTTTTCACGAAACCATCTCATTTGCAAGGGAAAGAAGTTAGATTTTCAGGATATTTCAAAAATAAAAGCCAAAACAAAGAAGGTGCAAAGTTGTTCCTTCAATATATTCTCCAGGATGATAACAAAATACATGAAGCACTCATTGAGTCTCATGATTGGGGAAAACACGAACTTACAGTAACAATACCCGAAAACTCTGTTGCGGTAGCCTATGGATTGTGGATAGTGGATAATGCTGAAGTTTCGGCAGACGATCTGGAGTTTCTTGTAAACAATGGTAGCAAATGGGAGTCTGCCGATACAGTTAACATGGGATTTGAAAGTGGCACGATTGACGAAAGCCGAGCCGATGACTGGAAAACAATAAATATGAAACACTGTACATTTGAAGTAACTAACGAAGATACTCATTCAGGAAAATACAGCCTCAAACTAACTTTTAATTTTTCTGGAAAAATGTTTGACCGAATACCCCAATTCGGAGAAGTTATCAGTGAGCCAATTGGCAGTAACCTGACTTGTGTGGTTCCACTAGCATTACTTACAAATGATTCTATGACTTATCCCAAAACAGAAATATCGTCTTTAATCCGGTTGAAATCTGAAATTAACAACATCAATTATGGAAGGGGGTTCAATCCACAAGTGAATTTGGCAAGTGTGGTAATTACATGGAACGTACTGCAACATTTCTTCCCTTATTTCGACGTGATTGATACGAATTGGGAGAAAGTTTTAGGAGAAACACTGAAAAATACGCTTCCCAACACACAAAAAATAGATTTTTTGGAAACATTGAAAAAGATGGTTGCCAAGCTTGATGACGGACATGGGTCTGTTTCCGGTGGGGAACGCATGTATCGATTGCCTATTCGGGCTGAGTGCATTGAAAATAAAATTGTCATCACCGCATCAAACAATGATGTATTGAAAAGAGGAGATATCATTAAAAAAATTGATGGAAAACCGGTCATGGAAGTATTGGCAAAAACGGAAAAAACAATATCCGGTTCACCACACTTACGAAGACATAGAGCGCTGAATATTTTAGGAAGTAAATATGGTTTGAACAACAGTAGCCGATTTGTTATTGAGCGGGACGCCATGGAACAAATCGTAACAGTGCCGAACGTTAGCGTCTCTCGCAACTCAATAGATGACCGGCAATACCGGTACGAAAAAATTGTTGAAATAGACCCCGGAATTTATTATATCAACGCTATCAATTGTACGGAAGAAGATATTAAACAAAAAATAGATGTATTAGCAAATGCAAAAGCGGTAATTTATGACCAAAGGTATTCCGGTTACACTCCGCAAATTTTTAGTGTCTTAATACCTCACATGACTGAAAAACCTTTAAATTCTGCATGGTGGAATATTCCGCAAACTATTTATCCTAATCGGAAAGAAGTAGAGTTTGATAAGTCCAATTGGAGTATTCAGCCCCAACAACCATTATTCAGGTCTAAAATTATTATTATCAATTTGCCTTCAGTTATAAGCGCTGGAGAAACGATTATGGGCATTATAGACAATTATAATCTGGCAACTACCGTTGGAGAACCTACGGCAGGTTGCAACGGTAATGTTAATCAAATAAACCTGCCTTGCGGCTATTCTGTTCGGTGGACAGGGATGAAAGTACTGAAACACGACGGTAGTCAACTTTATCTGAAGGGATTTGAACCCGACTACCCTGTGAATAAAACAATCCAAGCCATCAAGGAAGGAAGGGATGAATACTTGGAAAAGGCATTAGAAATAGCCAGAGGAAAATAAATCAGTGGGATCCGTCGACTATTTCGGTAATCAGGAAGACTTTACCGGAATTATCGTTACATCCGGTAAAAGAATCGAATCTTCTTTTAAGCGTTGCCCATGAAAGTTATTAATAGTGTGGAAGTCGAGAGTGTTGTTATCCCGATAACCACATGAAGTATATATTCTCCTCAAAGGCTTTCTCTATCTTACGACAGGAGTAGATAATATTCACAGGTAGGCATAAAACAATATTTTGAGCATCTACAGGGATGATAACTGCTGGTTCCTCCTCCTTTGTAACGGGATAAAAGATCACTTAGGTCTAAATGATCTACTGCCTTGTTGACAATCCGGACAGGACGATTTAATGGTGTCTTTTTTTTATAAACTCAATATAAAAGTACATTTTAGTTGGAATTTACATCTTTGAATATTATCTTAGCCATTGATATAAAGTTGTTTGAATAGCATTAAGATAATACATTTAGCGAAATGGCAAAATACCCAAGGGGCTTATATCAATACGTTTTGGACAGTCCCGAACGTAAGAAATATCAAATCAAATAATTTAAAAAATCGAAGTATGAAAAAGATTGCTGTATTTGTCCTGATGTTGTCCATTGTTGCCGGTGGCGAAGTTTTATATGGTCAGGAAAAGAAATCGAAGAAACAACGTAAAGCTGAACAAATCGAGATGAAGACAAAGCAACTTATTGATACGCAAAAGTATATCTTTAAAGGAAAAAATGTTCGGGCAATAGGTACTGCGTTCCATAATATAGAATACTATCTTATTGTAACAGATAAAGTAATAGAAACATCTTTTTTACCACAATATTCAAAGAAAACCAATCTTGTAACCGGTCCTATATCCTTTTACGACGACTTTGAATATAAAGTGGAAAATTCCGAAAAAGGAGGTTGGGAGATCTTTATAAAGATCGAACTTAATAAAATGGGAGACTCAGTGGAAATGTTTTTAGTTGTTTATCCTGATGGTCAGGCAAAACTGACCGTATATCAGCTCACAGTAACAGGATTTAGAGGTGCCCCCTGGGAATGTAAAGGATATATAGAAGGGCCTAAACCAAACGGGAATTTTTAAGCTTCCATTTTCTGCATATGTTCTTTATATGTTTGGTTTTAAACACAGGCACATGATTTCAGTTTATGGTAAAAAGCCATGCAATACATGTTTTTCAAAAAATAATATATTCTTATCATCTGTCATGTTTTAATCTTTTTTGTTTTATAAGAAATGGGAAAATTAATACAATTGGGTATTTGCGAGGCATATATGAGATATATACGGCTGAATGAAATAAAAATTCATACATGACTGCTCCTGAATAACCGTCACAGGTTTTACGGCATAATAATTCTACTGTTGCATATTATTATGTGGTTGATTGAATGACTTGTACAAGGTTTTTATTTTTGCATTTTCATATATCTCTGTCTGTATTCTTTTGGAGTAATTTCCATTTCCTGGCGGAAGGCTTTTGAAAAGTGAAACGGATCGTAATAACCCAGCCGGAAAGCTATTTCTTTGATTTTCAGGTCGGAAAATTGCAGGTATGAGCAGGCTCGTTGTATCTTCAACTGGTTGTAATACACCATTGGTGCATACGATGTTTTCTTTGAGAAGACCGAACCGAAGTGTGATACCGAATAACCAACATGGTATGCTATATCATCAAGTGATATTTTATTTTCTAAATTATCTTTCATGAATACGATGCTTTTCTGTATTACATCGCTTTCTTTAGCCTTTTTGATTTCACGGTACTGATTGATATATTTCAGCGAGCCGAGAAAATGTATCAGGCATATGCTTGTATATTCCAAATTTTCAGGACTATAACCCATTTCCAGGTTTTGATACATTTCCTCAAATAACATGAAACGGTCGCTATAGCGGCTTTTATCCGATTCTTCTACATGGATCAATTGCCCGATGATGCTCTCGAACATGGAAATATTCTTTCCGCAGAAGTGTAACCAGTAGATACTCCATGGATTATTATTATCGGCTCCATAAGCATGGGCCTCGTGTGCAGGAATGATAAATGCGGTGTCTTTGGAAAGATGGTATTGCTGGTTCTTGTGTTTTACCCAACCTTTCCCGCTTTCACAATAAATAAATATATTTTCATTGCATCCGTCCGGTCGTTCACGATAATGATGGTGAGCAACCGGATAATATCCTATATGTGTAATATATAAGAGTTTTGTTATGGGATTGTTTGCTTGAAAATGCCGTATATTATACGGTGTAATGATGGCTTTTTCCCCTTTAAAGCCCTCTGCGATTTTTTCAGTGAAATTATACATATTTACAGGTATATTTTACATGTTTACTTATAATCAGTCTATTCATGAAATATTTTTTTTCAAAAATAATTGAATTTTACATTTTTTTCAAAAAAAAGTGCATCTTTATATTTAAATACAAGCTTATTTTTGTATCATTATAAATAAACATTTTTCGTGAATATTCATATCATCCTTAATTAGATGTCAAAATACAATAGTTTTTATTTATTGTTGATCTCGTTGGTCTCCGCCATGGGGGGATTATTGTTCGGCTATGACTGGGTCGTAATCGGCGGGGCCAAACCATTTTATGAAGTCTTTTTCGGGATCAGCGATTCGCCCGGCATGCAGGGCTGGGCCATGAGCAGCGCAATTCTTGGGTGTTTACTGGGGGTAATGGTGTCAGGTTCATTATCCGATAAATACGGGCGTAAGCCATTGATGACCCTGGCATCCTTGCTTTTTATTTCCTCAGCTATAGGGACGGGAATGGTTGATCATATCTCATGGTTTATTTTTTACCGTATCTGGGGGGGTATTGGCATCGGAATCGCTTCAAATCTTTCGCCGATGTACATTGCTGAGGTATCTCCAACAAACGTCCGTGGGCGTTTTGTTTCTATTAACCAGTTAACCATAGTTCTGGGTATATTGTCTGCGCAAATGGTCAACTGGTTGATCGCCGAATCCGTTTTACCCGGGGAAGATATACTGTCATCCTGGAACGGGCAATGGGCTTGGCGTTGGATGTTCTGGGCCGAGGTAGTTCCTGCCACGCTGTTTTTCATTACCATATTTTTTATCCCTGAAAGTCCGCGATGGCTGGCAAGCAATAATCGTTACGGTAAGGCTACAGATGTCTTATCCAGGATAGGAGGAAAACATTATGCCGAAGAAGAAATTTCCGGGATAAGGAACACTTTGCAGGCAGTTAAGGAAAAGGTGAGTTTCAAGCTTCTTTTTAAGGGGCGTATGCCACGCATCTTATTAATTGGGGTTGTTATAGCCGCGTTTCAGCAATGGTGCGGATTAAATGTAGTGTTCAATTACGCGCAGGAGATATTTGCTGCGGCCGGTTACGGCGTATCCGATATCCTGTTCAATATAGTCGTTACCGGTGTTACCAATGTCATTTTCACCTTTGTGGGTATGTATACGGTTGACCGGTTGGGACGGCGGAAACTACTCCTGTTCGGAGCGAGCGGGTTAGCCTGTATTTATGCTATTTTAGGCGCATGTTACTATTTTGATATTACCGGCGTTGCCGTCCTTGCATTGGTCGTTGCAGCTATTGCCTGTTATGCCATGACTTTGGCCCCGGTTACCTGGGTAGTCCTTTCGGAGATCTTTCCCACCCGCATCCGTGGAATGGCCATGGCCGTATCCACCTTTTCATTGTGGGCGGCCTGTTTTGTTCTCACCTATACTTTCCCGTTACTGAACAACGGTTTGGGTGCCTATGGCACATTCTGGCTTTACGGGGTGATCTGTATCCTCGGTTTTATATTTATTAAAACCATGTTACCCGAAACCAAGGGGAAATCATTGGAGGAAATCGAAAAGGAATTGAGAATTGAGAATTGAGCGTTCAGGATTCCTGATTTTTGAAACATTGAAATATTGAATTTTTATAATGGAAAGAATAACCGAATACCTGATCCGGCCTACGGTTACCGGTGAGGGAATTGTACGAGCATGGGAAGAAACCATCATGTTACCCACTTATGAAGCGGGGGAAGAGGAAAAAAATCCCATATTTCTTGAGAAGCGTGTTTACCAAGGCAGTTCAGGGTCCGTATACCCATATCCCGTTGTTGAAAAGATACACGATGAAAAGCATGATAAATCATATACTGCACTGTTCCTTGAAAACGAGTACCTGAAAATCATGATCCTTCCCGAGTTGGGAGGACGGGTACAGATGGCTTATGATAAAACAAGAAATCGTCATTTCGTTTATTACAATCAGGTGATCAAACCAGCCTTGGTTGGATTGACAGGTCCCTGGATATCCGGAGGGATAGAATTCAACTGGCCGCAGCATCACCGTCCGAGCACTTTCCTGCCGACGGATTACAGCATAGAAGAACACGCCGACGGAAGTAAGACCGTGTGGTGCAACGAAGTGGAACGTATGTTCCGTACCAAAGGAATGCAGGGTTTTACTTTACATCCCGGAAAAGCTTACCTGGAGATCCGTGTGAAAGTATATAACCGGACCCCTTTTCCACAGACCTTCCTGTGGTGGGCCAATCCGGCCGTTGTGGCGAACGATGCCTATAAATCGGTTTTTCCACCCGATGTACATGCCGTATTCGACCATGGAAAACGTGATGTTTCCGGTTTCCCGATAGCTACCGGGGTTTATTATAAACAGGACTATTCGGCAGGAGTCGATATATCCCGTTATAAAAATATTCCCGTACCGACCTCTTATATGGCCATACGTTCAAAATATGATTTCGTAGGCGGTTATGAGGAGGATGTCAGGGCAGGATTGCTTCATGTTGCCGATCACCATGTTTCGCCGGGGAAAAAGCAATGGACCTGGGGTAATGGTGATTTCGGACAAGCGTGGGACAGGAACCTGACGGATGAAGACGGTCCGTACATCGAATTGATGACCGGCGTTTATACCGACAACCAGCCCGACTTTTCATGGCTGCAACCATATGAGGAAAAATCATGGGTACAGTATTTTATGCCCTATTCGGAAGTAGGATATGTAAAAAATGCTACTAAGGATGCCATTGTCAATGTAGAAACAAAAGGCGGGAAGACATTTGTGGCGCTTTATACCACTTCGGAATACAGGAACCTGAAACTAATATTAAAAGATACGGCCAATCAAATATTGCTGGAACAACAGATCGATATATCCCCGGCCAGCCCCTATACCACATCTGTAGATACAGGTACCCTGCTTCCTGAAGATATGGTTTTTGAATTAAGGGATCAGGATGGTAGCTTATTGCTTTCTTACCATGCTGATAAGCCTGAAATAAAACCAGTGCCCGATCCTGCATGCGCCGCAAAAGAACCGGAAGAGACCAGTTCCATTGAACAATTATATCTTACGGGATTACATCTGGAGCAATACCGTCATGCTACATACCGCCCCATGGATTATTATATGGAAGCGCTCCGGCGTGAACCGGGCGATATACGTAATAACAATGCCGCCGGGCTTTGGTATATGCGTCGCGGACAATTTGTAAAGGCAGAACCCTACTTCCGGAAAGCTGTTGAAACCCAGACGGAACGAAATCCTAATCCTTATGACGGGGAACCGTATTACAACCTTGGATGGTGTTTGAAGATGCAGGGCCGATTGGATGAAGCCTACGATGCGTTTTATAAATCGGTATGGAATGCAGCATGGCAGGATCCCGCTTATATGTCTTTGGCCCAGATAACGATGAGAGTGAAAGTTGATTACCAGGCTGCCCTTGATCTGGTGGAACGCAGCCTGGTACGCAACTGGCATAACCATAAATCACGTCAACTGAAAGCAAGCCTTTTGAGAAAACTCGGTAAAAAAGAAGAAGCCCTGTTATGGATCGACGACTCTTTAAAAATTGACCGGTTCAATGTAGGATGCCTGTTTGAAAAATACCTGTTAACCAATGATGTTTCCATCCTTGGAGAAATGAATCGCCTGATAGCAGGGAAGGTCCACGTGTATATCGAGTACGCCCTGGATTTTGCCGGAGCCGGATTATACGAAGAAGCCGGTCAACTGTTGAAAAACACCATAAGCGATGATTCCCATGTATATCCCATGGTGTATTATGCATTGGGATATTTCGCATCGCAGGCAGGAATGGAAGGCAAAGCAAAAGAATATTATGGGAAAGCATCAGGAATGTCCCCCGACAGGTGTTTTCCCAACCGTATTGAGGAAGTGAATATTCTGCAGGATGCCGTCCGGTTGAATCCAACGGATGCCAAGGCACCGTATTACCTTGGGAACTTTTGGTATGCAGCGCGGCAATATGATGAAGCCGTCGATTGCTGGGAGCAGTCCGCTGTATTAGACGATTCCTTCCCGACCGCATTGCGCAACCTTGCTTTGGCATATTATAATAAAAAAAACGATAAAAAGCAAGCGCGTCAGTTGCTGGAGCGTGCCTTTTCCCTGGACACCACCGATGCCCGCATACTGATGGAGCTGGATCAATTATATAAGAAAACCGGTGTAAACCCGAAAGAGCGCCTGGACTTCCTTGAGAAACACCTGGATCAGGTAGAACAACGCGATGACCTGTTTATCGAACGTATCACACTGTACAATCAACTGGGCGAATATGAAACAGCGCGCCGGTTGATCAATTCCCGGCATTTCCATCCGTGGGAAGGCGGAGAAGGTAAGGTTACGGGTCAGTATGTTTTGTGCCGGGTCCAACTCGCGAAGAAAGCGATCAGGGAACAGCAATTCGGGATCGCTTTGGAACTACTGCAGGAAACCGAACAATACCCGTATAACCTGGGCGAAGGTAAGCTGGCCAATGCCGAAGAGAACGATGTGCATTATTACATGGGTTTGTCTTACCGCGGACTAGGCGATGAAGACAAGGCATCGGAATATTTTTGGAAAGCCACCCATGGATCGGCAGAACCACAACAGGCATTTTACTATAACGATCAGCAGCCCGATAAGATTTATTATCAGGGATTGGCATGGCGGGCGCTCGGAGATGAGAACAAAGCCCGGGGCCGCTTTTATAAACTGATTGCCCATGGAAAAAAGCATCTCTTTGATGATTGCAAGATCGATTATTTTGCAGTATCACTGCCCGATCTGGTCATTTGGGAAGAAGATCTCAACCAACGGAATAAAAACCATTGTTATTACATCATGGGGTTGGGATATCTCGGATTGGGGGAACAGAAAAAAGCGGAGGAATTTCTCAGGAAGGTTACGGAAAAGGATATAATAGCTATTAATAACACAATACTCCATGTAGAGATGGAGACCTTTTATTAATTTAAACATTGGAGCCTATGGTAATATTGAGCTGAATAACCCACTGTTTGGGAGCATGATTGTGAAATCTTTTGTTTTAATAATCAATTCCAAAAATTACGAAAAAAAATAATTGTTTAAACATTGCTATTCTTGTTATATTATTTTATGTATGGAAAAATCAGGTAATTATTTAAAAAATTTCCGACAGATGAACCATATCATCCGTCGGTACGAAAAGTCATTTATTCTCAATACCATAATGTGGCGCTTTATGGTCGCCGGTATTGCAGTGCTTTTTCTTGTCTCGTGTAATAACGACAATGATGAAAAAGAGATTTATGACCCCGGTAAGCCGGTAGAGCTTACTTCATTCTATCCCGATTCGGGACGAATCAGGGAGATGGTACTGTTGAGCGGTAATAATTTCGGTACTGATCCTTCCGCTATCAAAGTGTTTTTTAACTCTTCCGAAGCGAAAGTGATTAATTCTACGGGAAGCCGTATTCTGGCATTGGTTCCCCGTATGCCCGGAGACACCTGTATCCTGTCGGTACAGGTCGGTAACCAGAAAAAGGAGTATGAGCAAAAGTTCCGTTACAAAATTGAGGCTTCGGTAACTACTATTGCAGGCAATGGCAGGGAAGCGCATGTATTCGACCAGGGTTTGGATAAATGTGAACTGAAACCGGTATACATTGGTGCTGACAATGAATACAATATTTTTGTCACCGATAATACGGATGTTTTATTACGTATTAATACCATTACAAATACCCTGACGGTGGTTGCCACAAAAGATCAGGGATTCAACCATCGTTGCCAGCCCTACGCCAATCCGTTGACTAACGTGTTGCAGATGGGTGCGGAGATGGCGAATAACCGCGATCGTTTCACATTCCTTGATCCGAGGGACGGATGGGCGCCGAAATCGAGATTCATAAAAGCATGGGATCTCAATGGTTGTACCCTTCCGCAAGGAGGGCCGAATAATAACCTCAATTACGAAACCCATTGGCAATGCCTGTTGTGTGAAGCTGACGGCATGTACTATACCCGCTATGTCGGCGGACAAGTCGTACGGATCAATCCGGAAACATGGGAGGCAAAGATAATAGGTATGACACCGATAGGGGCAACATATGGCATGGCATTCCATCCTGTCAGGAAAACAGAGCTGTGGTTCGGATATGATCGGGCTGATAGTCCGACAGTAGCTGATGCAGCGAATAGTCTTTATGTGTGGGATGTTACAGATGAGTCAACAGGTGAAAATAATATGCTGTCAGGCTTCAGGAAAGTATCCGGTGCAGTGCCTCCTATGGGAGCACACAGGGACGGACCACTGGATCAGGCCCAGTTTAATTCTATTCGTATGATCAATTTCGACCTGGACGGAAATCTGTATGTGGGCGATTGCAGAAATCATTGTATTCGTTTGGTAAATACCACTACCATGATGGTTTCCACTGTTATTGGAATTCCCGGAGTCAGTTCTCCTTTCAAAGACGGAGCTAGGGAAGACGCGACATTCAATACGCCGCACGGGATTGTTACCGACCCCGATGGGATTATATATGTTGCCGACTATCATAATAACAGGGTCAGGAGGATCGCTATCGAATAATCTTCATAAATTGATAACAACTATACGATAAATAAAATGAATAAAATATATCATTATATGTTTGCTTTCTTGCTGTCGGCAGTAATCTGTTTTGCTTTGCCGGCGCAACAGGGTGGAACAACCATGAATGTGGAGGGTACGGTGTACGATGCGTTAGGTGAAACGCTTCCCGGGGTTAATGTTATCATTAAAGGAAAAATGGGAGGTACGACTACCGATGTCAATGGAAAATTTTCCATTAAGCCATTGCGTGGCGAATGGCTGGTTTTTAGTTTTGTAGGCTATGAATCTTTCGAATGGCTGGTTACTGAAGAAACGAAGGATCTGAAAGTTACTCTTTCCGAGGATTCCCAGCAATTGGAAGAAGTCGTAGTGACAGGCGTTGGGGTGCAACGCCGAATTTCTACGCTTGCTGCAGTCACTTCCGTTGATGCCAAAGAGTTACAGGTGCCTTCTCCTTCAATAACCAACATGCTTGGAGGTAGGGTAGCAGGTGTTATCACCATGCAGGCGAGCGGAGAGCCGGGTAAAAACCTGGCTGAATTCTGGGTGCGCGGCATAGGTACCTTTGGCGCCAACAGCAGCGCTTTGGTGTTGATCGATGGGTTGGAAGGTGATATCAACTCTATTGATCCGGCAGATATTGAGAGTTTTTCGGTACTGAAGGATGCTTCGGCAACAGCAGTATATGGTGTACGCGGTGCCAATGGCGTGGTACTTATCACCACCAAACGCGGACAGTCAGGAAAACTGGCTATTACCGGGCGTGCGAATTTTACTTTGTCGCATTTACGTCGTTTGCCGGAATATCTCCGTGCTTACGACTATGCGCTCATGGCTAACGAAGCCCGTGAAGTACGGGGTGAAACACCCCTTTATAAGGATATCCACCTGGACGTGATCAAGGAAGGATTGGATCCTGATTTCTATCCCGATATCAGTTGGCAGGATGAGATCGTACGCCGGTTGTCGTTCAAACAGACATACTATGTCAGTGGCCGTGGTGGTGGCGATATTGCCCGTTATTTCGTGAGCCTTGGCGGCTCCAATGAATCGGCAGCTTATAGGGTGGAAAAATCAAATCCCTATTCCACCAATGCCGGATATAATACTTATTCATTCCGCCTCAACCTGGACATTAACCTGACAAAGACCACCGAATTGAAATTCAACTCGGATGCTTTCATGTCTGTTAACAACAGGCCCGGTAATATTTCTTCCACCGATTATATCTGGCAATCGCAGGCTTCGCTTACCCCGTTGATATTTCCCCTGCGGTATTCCAATGGGGAATTCCCATCATCGAGTGTTGCCAATATCGGTATGTCGCCCTATGTAGTCATCAACCATAGTGGAAAAACCAAGTTGACTCAATATACGTCGAAGTTCTCCATGGCTATCGATCAGGATTTGCAGTTTGTTACCGAAGGTTTAAAACTGAAAGTATTAGGTGCTTATGAACGTAACGGCGGATATATCGAAACACGTTATCATCACCCCGCACTGTATCAGGCAGTCGGACGCAGTAACCGGGGCGAACTGATTACCAGGGAAACAGTGCCAGCTACCACTCAGGAGGCTTATTCGTTAACAAACAATAAAGATTATAATCAGTTCAGGAGGTTTCAATTTGAAACAACGATCAACTACGACCGGGTATTTGGGAGCGATCATCGTATTGGTGGATTGGCTTATCTGCACCTTAGCGACCAGATGTCCACCATGCAATCTCTGGAAGCTGAAATGGAGGACTTGCCCAGAAATTATGCCCAGATTCCCCGGAGGTATTTGCGTTTAACAGGGCGAATCGCATATGGGTTCCGTGATACTTATATGGTCGATTTTAATTTTGGTTATACCGGTACCGAAAACTTCATGCCGGGCCGTCAGTTTGGTTTTTTCCCTGCCATTGCTTTGGGCTGGGTGCCTTCCAGCTACGAATGGGTGAGGGATAACTTGCCGTGGGTAAGTCTTTTCAAACTCAGGGGATCATACGGAACGGTAGGAAACGATCGTATTGGCGGACGCCGCTTTCCCTACCTGAACAGGGTATCGCAGGATAATGAATACCTGTGGGGTAATAATACCTCAAGCGTGCAAACGATCAAAGTGATACGGGTAGGAGCCGATAACCTGGTATGGGAAAAGGCAGTGAAAACGGATGTAGGTATCGATGCCCGTCTGTTTAAGGATGCAGTCACTTTTACCGTGGATTTCTTCCACGATAAACGTAAGGGGATTTTCCAGGAACGGGTACAGGTGCCCGGCTATGCAGGGCTGACCAACAACCCGTATGGTAATGTAGGTAGCATGGTAAGCTGGGGATCCGACGGAAATGCATCCTATACATTCAATGTAAGTAAAGATATTAGTGTCACACTCCGGGGGAACTACACATATGCCCGGAATAAGTTGCTCAATTATGAAATGTTGTATGAGGAATATCCATATAAGGATTATACCGGCCTGCCCAATGAAGTTGTACGCGGTTACCAGTGTGTCGGTTTCTTTAAAGATGAAGCGGATATACTCTATAGCGCAAAGCAAAACTGGGGCACAGTGATGCCCGGCGATTTGAAATATAGGGATATTAACGGTGACGGAGTGATCAACGAAGATGACCAGGTACCTATCTCCTATAAAGAGATGTTTCCTTTGCTGACCTATGGTTTCGGAGGACAGGTCAACTACAGGAGTCTGTCGGTAGGCGTTCTTTTCAAAGGGACCGGAAAAGTAGACTATTTCCGTAATAATACTGGATATATTCCTTTTAATAACAATGAGTTGGGCAATATACTTACCCGGTTCGAAGATCCTTCTTCACGTTGGATACCCCGCTGGTATGCCGAGGCGCACGGGATAGACCCCTCTCTTGCAGAAAACCCCAATGCTGCATTACCAAGACTGCAATACGGGGGAAACACCAATAATGCACAGCGTTCTGATTTCTGGAAAGGAAATGCCCGTTATCTACGTCTGCAGGAAATCACCATCAATTACAATCTGAAAGGTAATTTCCTGAATAAGATCGGCATTGCTTCCATAGACCTGCAATTGGTAGGTAACAACCTGTACATATGGGACAAGGTGAAAGATTTTGATCCTGAACAGGCACACAAGGTGGGTACGGTATACCCCATCCCTACCACTTATTCCTTCCAGTTATACATCCACTTATAATCAATACACGATCAAATAGAAGATTATGAATAATATAAACATAAATATAAGTATCCGCAAGACTTTTTGTGTGTGGACGGCATGCATCCTGCTTGCTGTTGCGGGTAGTCTGTCTTCTTGCGACTATCTGAGCATCGACGATTATGTAGATAACGATTTGGCCATTGATACCATTTTTACCCAGAAGCGTTATATTGAAGCTTATATGTGGGGGGCTGCCACCTATCTTCCTGATGATGGCGCGTTGTTCGGCAACCCTTATACCCCTGGACCTATGGCAACCGACGAGGCCTTTTGTGAATTTGGTACGGGCGAATTTCAGGGTATGGGTTATGTATTAGGCGACCGTAACGAAAGTAATCTTGGATCCCTTGACAAATGGCAGACCTGGTACCAGGTCATCCGCCAGTGCAATACTATTTTCAACCGCATGGATGAGGCCCGGGACTGGACTATTTCCGAACGTCAGCGCATTACGGCATATACCCGTTTTA
>JAISOY010000170.1 GCA_031275285.1 Bacteroidales bacterium
ATACTTCCGGTTACATTTACCTGCAAACGGGTATCAAAATCAAACGTGGTGTTTTTCCGGGCACTTTCACTTAAATTTGGGTTTTCGGTCCGTGTGGTGTTCAGGCCGAATATCAGTTCCGCAGATCCCTGCGGTACAATACTGATTACGTTCGTTCCGAAAATACGGTCAAAAGCCTCTCCTCCAAAAGTGAACTGAGGGATAAATCCGGTTCCTCCGGTTGATTCCCCATGTATAGAACCTTTGGAATGACCTTCCCAGTTCAATTTTTTCTGTTCCGTCATTTTCTGGTTCAGAAAATCAGAACGGTTCATAGAGTAAGGTACCGAATTATTCAAATCTCCCACCTTTTGCCTGAATACATACCGGTCCTGAACAGGATCATATTCTGCTTCATATTTTACATTTGGCGGGGTCTTAAGGAATAATCCGCCTCCTGAGGAAGGATAAAAATAGGGGTTGGGATCCGGTTGGGGAAAACGATATTCAAGCGGTGTCAACTGGTTTTCCGACCTGCCGGTCTGGGCAAATAAAAAGCTGTTGCAGAGAAGTATCCCGCAGCAGATCAACCAGAATATATGTGTATAATAAGTTTTTATAGCCAACCAATTGTTTTACAGTGCATCTTCAATGATAGAAAATCAAATATGATCAAAATCCGAAGCCATCATATGCCCACTTTTAAAGCTTCTTTAATCAGGTTTTCAACTGTTACAGAAGGATTAGCGGCAATAATTTTATCGAGGATTTTTTCAACGGATGCTTTCGTGAAACCTAAATTAACTAAAGCAGATAACGCTTCTTCCTTCGAAGTATTGTTTGAGATCAAAAATTTATCTTCCGCGATGATGGCTGCTCCGATTTTATCTTTCAGATCAACAATAATCCTCTGTGCCGTTTTCAGGCCAATTCCTTTTACATTTTTCAATACATTCGCATTTCCTTCCGAAATAGCTTTCTGCAATTCAGCGGGAGAGAGAGAGGATAAGATCATACGTGCAGTTCCGGCGCCCACTCCTGAAACAGTGATCAGTAAACGAAACAATGAACGTTCCTGTTTCTCAAAGAATCCGTAAAATAATTGAGCATCTTCTCGTACAACGTGATGTAAATATAATTTACACATGGTTGCCGTTCCCAATGAAGGTTGTAGCGCAGTATATGTATTCAGTGAAATGCTTACCAGGTATCCAATGCCACCGACCTGTACCGTTGCTGAAATCGGATCTAATTCCACTAAACGGCCTTCTAGAAAATCGTACATCTGTTTGCTTTATATTGAAAATATCGGCAAAAGTATATAAAAATATTGAATGATAGAAAAATAGAGCATTAGAAGAATCATTTTCCTTAGGGATATAACGCCATCATATTTTATCATAAAGGATTGCATAAAAACTTACACAATCCTTTCTGTTATTTCTTATAATATTACGTTCGGGTCTGTCTATTTACTTTTATCCGGTGGTGAAGGAATAGAAGGAAGAGGAGTATAGCTCTTCAGTTCTTCCAGGATTACTTCGATGGCCTTATTCAACTGCTCATCCATACCGGCATATTCCCTTGCAGGGTCATTGTCTATAACGATATCGGGATCAACACCATAGCCTTCGATGATCCACTCGCTCACATCCGATGAATAGGAAGCATATTCCGGCTTTCTCAGATCGGTACCGTCCACAAAAGGTAAAGATCCCCGGATACCGACCACTCCTCCCCAGCTTCTTGTTCCTACCACTTTTCCCAACTGATGTTTTTTGAAAGCATAGGGGAAAAGATCGCCGTCAGATGCCGAATACTGATTGATCAGCAGTACTTTTGGACCTATCATCATTTGTGCAGGAGTTTGCGAGGGAACCATTACGTTTCTGGCCATATTTGCGCGGGTTACTTCACGGGACAGCCGTTCAATGATCATGGGAGAAACATTTCCGCCTCCATTGCCACGGTCATCGATGATCAGGGCTTTTTTATCCAATTGAGGGTAGAAATACTTGACAAATTCATTCAGTCCGTCAGCGCCCATATCCGGGACATGTATGTATCCGACCTGTCCGTTCGTTGCCTGGCTCACCTTGCGGATGTTATTTTGTACCCAATTGTAGTAATAGAGATTCGACTCATTATCAACAGGGATGACAATGACTTTACGGCTTCCCGAGAGTGCCGGCCGGCTGTTCAGTTGCAGTTCGACCTGTCTGTCGGCCATTCCTACCAAACATTGGTAGATGTCTGAAACATCGGCCAATGATTGTCCGTTTACAGCAACAATAAATTCTCCGGCTTTGGCATTTACACCCATTTCCGTTAACGGTGAACGGAGCGACCTGCTCCAGTTGGCTCCTTCAAGGATCGAATCGATCCTGAAAAATCCTGACCCATCTTTACTGATTTTAGCTCCCAATAGTCCCATGGGAATTTTTGGAGCCTGAATGCGCTCACCACCATTGATATAAGCATGTCCGACATTCAATTCCCCGATCATTTCCCCGATCAGGTAATTTACATCATCTTTGGTTTTGGCAAATGGTAATAATACCGCATATTTATCGTGCATCGCTTTCCAGTCAACACCATGCATGTTTGCTACATAGAAGAAGTCGCGCATCTGCCTCCAACATTCGTCATAGATCTGTTTCCATTCCGCCTGTTTATCTACAGTGATCTTCAGGCCACTCAGATCCACTTTCTCATCCAGGCTGATCCGGGAACCGGGTACATCGATCACCCAGCAGTCACTTCCCCTGCGGACAAGCATTTTATTCCCTTCCGAAGAAATAAGATAACTAACGCCTTGTCCTAACTCTGTTTCCTTCTGCTTTTCGAGATCATATGCATAAAATCCGGAAGAGCGGTTATAATAGAGTTTGTTATTCAGGTATTGCAGGTTCCAATAACGATCAGCCGGAACAGGCAATGTGAAGATCCGGTCGACCATTCCCGCCGTATCTATTTTGGTAAGAGCAGTCTCTTTTTTGGGAGCTGGATCTTCTTTTTTTCCTTTTTTCTTGTCGTCTGCTTTTTGTTCCTCTTTTTTTATTTTCACTTCGTCATTTACCGGAGCAAAGGGACTGGGCGTATCGTTGGACAATGTAACCGCATAGATACGGCTCATTTTCTGGTAAGCTGTATTCCATTCAACGTCGCTGTACATAGGGTTAAAATCCCGGTTAGATACAAAAAACAGATATTTTCCGTCGCGGCTAAAAGCCGGTGAGGATGATTTGTACCACAAGTCTGTTACAGCTGTTTTCCGGCCATCAGCAGTATTGTATAGCCATATACGGCCAAAACTGTTGTTGGCGGTTTCGGTATATACTACCCAGCGGCTGTCAGGCGACCAGGCAAACTGACTATATTCCCATTTGGAAGATTGTGCTATCTGGCTTACTTTTTTAGTGGCAATATCCACATACTGTAACCGCATTTTTTTGTCGTTCCATAATATTTTCTTACTATCCGGCGACCAGCTAATACCGAATTTATAGGTGTCGGCTCCCTGGGTCAGCTGAATAGCGGGTTCACTTCCATCCTGTTTCTGGATGTAAATTTCATATTCTCCGCTCCGGTCGCTCAGGTATGCCAGCCATTGTCCGTCCGGCGACCATTCAACCTCACGGTCGTGGGCTCCGGAAGAGTTGGTTAAATTACGGGTAATGCCCGATTTGGCAGGAACCGTAAAGATTTCTCCATGAGAACTTACGGCTAATCGTTTGCCATCAGGAGAGATCGATACCGAACGTATTTCCCTGGAAACATCCTTCAGTTGATTGCGCCCGGCATATCCGTCATCATTGATCCGTATGTTGATTTTGTCTGAGCGGCGGGTTTTGACATCAAAAGAGTAAATATCGCCTCCGTTTTCATAGACGATCCGATTGTCTCCGGCCGATGGGAACTTTATATCATATAATGTATGATTGGTTACCTTATCGGTTTGCTGTGTTTTGACATTGTATACAAAAAGATTGGCAGTACGGTCTCTTTCTGATACAAAAAATACCTCATCGCCAAACCACATAGGAAAAATATCCTGTGCATCATTCTCTGTAATATTTTTGGTTTCTTTGGTCGCAAAATCATAGATCCAGATATCATCGGCCATTCCACCCTTATAATATTTCCAGGTACGGAATTCCCGGAATACACGGTTGAAAGCCAGTTTACTGCCATCTGCAGAAAAAGAACACCAACTTCCTGTAGGTAACGGAAGTTCGGTAGACATTCCTCCGGCAGAAGGAACGGAAAATAACTGGCCTACAAAAGCATTAAATGATTGCTTGCGCGAACGATAGATCACATTTTTTCCATCCGGAGTCCATCCCATGACGATATTGTTGGGACCCATACGGTCTGAGACATCATCCCGTGACAAGGTGGCCGTGTACGTTAATCGCCTGGGCTCGCCTCCTGTCGCCGGCATCACATATACTTCCGTATTTCCGTCATAATTAGCGGTAAAAGCAATTTGTGATCCGTCGGGAGAGAACCGGGCAAACATTTCAAAACCCGGTGCATTGGTCAATTTTCTGGCTTCCCCTCCGGAAGTACCGGCCGTATACAAGTCTCCGGCATAAGTAAATACCAGCTGATTTCCATGAATGGCAGGAAAACGAAGTAAACGGGTTTCCTGTTGTGCCTGAACCCGAACAAGCAAACAAACAAATAGAACAATCAATAATGTCTTTTTCATGAGTAATATAATGTATATGATATATGAAAATATGGATACAAATATAGTGAAAGGTGAGAGCAATTGTAGAAAGTTTGTTTCGAAAAATTGCCGAACCGCATCCTATATTCTACAAATATAGTGAAAGTCGAGAGGCAAAATCAAGCTTGCTTGAAATTTTGTCCAAGGCGCATCCTATATTCTACAAATATAGTGAAAAAATAATATAGATTACCGCAAAAGAAATGAAACAAACCTCGGTATTACTATTTCTGATCTTACACTGATTTACCCTTCATAAACTCTTCAAAGAAAGTATCCCGATAAAAATTCCCGATAGCGATTTCATGATTTTTGATGAAAACATCGTTGTTGTCAAAGGAATCGATATGGTTTTTATTGACGATATATGACCTGTTAATTCGCAGGAATGTATTCTTAGGGAGCAGGTCATGTATATTTTTCACATTCATGCGGGTAATGATGCGTTGCTCGTTCATTTGGATAATTACATAGTCTTTCAGCCCTTCGATAAAAAGGATATCTTTCAGGTTTACTTTGAAAAAACGCCTGTCGGATTTGACAAAGATACATTCACCTTCTACATTCTCCACACTCTTTTTTTCCTCGTCCAATAAGAGTGAATGGTAAGTAATAGCCTTATCCACTGCTTTACGGAATTTAGCAGCATCAATCGGTTTTACCAGATAGTCGATAGCGTCGACCTCGTAACTGTCAAGCGCATACTCCGAATAAGCCGTTGTAAAAATGATCAGTGTATGTTTCGGTATGCTCCGTGCAAACTCTATCCCGTTTATCCCAGGCATCTGAATGTCCAGAAATATTAAATCGACATCTGTTGTTTGTATATATTGGGAAGCCGTTTCCGCACTGTTGAAACTATCTAACAGTTCCAGTTGAGAGATCTGGTCGACTAATCTCTTTATTCCTTTGCGAGCAATCGGCTCGTCGTCTACTATAATGCATTTCATAAATTTAATTCTAATTTTACTGTGTAGGTTGTCTCTGTTTCTGCTACATCCAACACATAGTTATTCTTAAATAATAAATCCAAACGGCGTTTGATATTTGTCAATCCCAATCCGCCTGCATCCCGTTTTACAGGTTTCACCGGCTTTGAATTCTCACATTCAAAAAATAAACAACCATTTTTCATTCGGAATATGAGGTGCACATACGATCTGTTTGTATCGAGATTGTGTTTTACGGCATTCTCCACAAACGGGATAAAGAGTAACGGCGGTACTTCCACACCGTCAATACTTCCTTCTATATCAACCGTATATTCAAAATAGTCGCGGCGGACTTTCTCCAAATCAAGAAAATCGGAGAGGAAAGTAATATCGGCTTTCAAAGAAACGTTGTCCTGTATACTATCATTGAACTGATACTGTAACATATCATCCAGCTTATCCAATATATGCGAAGCCATTTTAGGGTCTTCATCCACCATGATATTGGCATTATTGATCATATTAAACAGGAAATGCGGATTGATCTGACTTTTGAGAAAGCTTAGTTCCGATTGGAATGTGGCGATCTGCAGGTTGTTTATATTCCGGTTACTTATTATCCATTGCTTAAATAACAGGAGTGTCGAAATTCCTCCCAGAAAAAGGAATATGGTACACATAGAGGATGCAATGCTCAGAAAAATGGCTATGCCGGAGGGTTGCTGATGGGTTACTGCTATATCATAAAAGAGTTCTTGTAATATGACGATGAGGAATAGTGCGAAAATTGTAAAAAGTACCACTGAGATTATATAGGCAAATACTTTGTTCTTCGCAAGGAACCGGGGAAACAACACATAAGTGTTGACATATACCAGCATATTAAGAAACAGGAAATAGCTGATCCAACCATAAAAACGGTTGAGTGAAATATTCAGTTTATCGGGTGCATCGAAAAATATGCTGACAGAGATCGCCAGAATAACAACCTGCAATAAAATATGCCGGTGAACATGGTATTTATCGTCAATAAAGAATGAGGATATACCGTTTTTATGTCTTTTTAATCCCATCATTCCGTTATATCTATTTTAAGTTCCACCATTTCCGGGTTTAATGCCCATGTGTATTTATCAGGATATTGCAACTCTAACCGTTGTCTCACCAAAGAAAATACGTCCTCATTCAAAGGTTTTTTATTGTCCGGTTTACAGGTAAAAGTGAGTGTCCGGCTTTCGAGTTTGAATGACAGATCCAACAGGGTGTTATCCGTAATTATACATTGAACAATGGATATAAAGAGCATCGGCGCAACGAAAGTATTGTTTATATCTCCTTCGGTGTGAATACAATATTTAATGCCGGGATTGTTCTTTTGCTCTAACTCGATAAATTTGGTCAGGAAATTTATTTCAGATTTAAGTAAAATTTTCTCCCTGCCCGCATCATATAGCTGGTATCTTAATAATTGTCCCAGTTGCATCAACATACCGGAGGTTTTCTGCGGATCTGATTCTGTCGAAGCGGAGGCGTTGCGAAGTGTTTTGGATAAAAACACAGGGGTGATTTGTCCTTTCAGTTTATTCAACTCCGATCGGATATGTTCTCCTTCTAATCTGGCTACCTGCTGGTTTCCTGTTAACCACTTACGGAACAACATAATTATTGAGATCCCGCAAAAACAAATAGCTGTGATCACTGAAGCCGATAAATTATCGACCAAAATAAGCGGATTACTGTACGACGTGATCCGGTGCGGCAAATCCAAAGCGTTACGGACCCAATATTCCCCTGCCAGGGATAGCGTTGGCAGTAAAAATACAATGATGCACAGGACTATTATATAAGTGATGTACTTGTTTTTTAGAAGAAACCTGGGTGTCAGGTAAAAATAATTAAAGTACATGGCAATCAGGTACAGTGTAAATGATGAAAAGCAAATAAGATAGATGTGGTTGCCCAAAACAGACTGGCTGTCCTGATAAGCAATGAATACCTGATTGAAAGTAATAATAGCCCCTACAAAAATGAAAATCAGGTGCCGCCAGATCCGGTATTTTGAACCGAACAGAAAAAGGGGCAAAAAACTATTTTCTTTTATCTGATTCATTTTTCCTACGTAAATAAGATTGACAAAGATACGTTAAAATCAAGCCTATACACTATATTGAATATAGGATTCTTCAATCGTCCGGGTTCAGTCGCTCCTGCTTTTCAGGCTGTATTCATGATCGAAAAGTGTTTTATTGATCATCAATTCCGGTTCAAAAGTAGTTTCTAGAAGCAGGTTCCTGGATTTTATGATACGAACAGCTTCTTTTCTGCGACAGAATAGCCTGATTTGTATACAAGAAAGAATATGGGATTTTGTGAACTCCTGATTTCCTTCCTGCTGAACTATGAAATTGTGAAAAAGAGATTCTAGTTTCAAAAAACACACATGCTTCGTGATTTTATACCTGCTTAAGTGTCTTATTAAAAAGCCTTTGGATGATCTCCAAAGGCTTAAGAACGAACACAGGGAATGCTTAAAAACAATAACCTATACCCAAACTTATCGTTTGTGTATCTGCTCCCGACCTCTTGTTTTTGGAGCTTAAATCATATCCTAACTTGTATCCTGCATTAATGGATAATCCATTGTGTAACTCGTAGCCCACCATAATACCTCCACCCAAATACCAATGGCTCAATTCCAGTTTATTCGCACCTTCTTCCCAACCGGGCACTTTCTCTGTCTTTGAGTCAATGCTGAGCCCGTAACCGATATTAGGCCCCACACCGGCAAACAGTTTACCCCGGCCAACGTTGAACTGTCCTATCGCATATACCGGGATTTCTACCGAAGCATATTTGAATCTTATTTTTTCGTCAACAGTATTTATTTTCCTTTCCGTGTAACTGAACAGTAGTTCCGGTTGCAGGGAAAAGTGCTCTCCGAACCCGATTTTCACAAAACCACCGAGTGAAGCTCCGGGTTTAAAGGAACTGCTGCTTTGTATGTTCGATACTTCCACATTGGTAAGATTTCCGATCAGTTTCACACCGAAAGAAGTGTTGGCTTGTGCATTTACAGTTAAGACGAATGTTGAACTAATTGCAAGAATTGCTGCTAAAATAATCCGTTTCATGATTTTTGAATTTTTATTGATTTTTGAATTTTTTTGTTTAATTGTTGATCGCTTTCTCGAAGAAGAACTTCTTGTCTTTCAGGACTACAACTGTAGCCAGTATGCATAGCAATATCGTCTGAATGATTTTAGTATCGGGATGCGGAGCGAATAATTCGTTGAAAAGTCCGGCTGTGATATGGAATACAATGGCGACGATGATATTACGTCCCGTTTTGTAGTACAACCAGTTCATTAATAAAACGAAAGGAATAATACTTATCAGGAAGTTCAGTCCGTAGATCAATCCGTCATTCACCAAATTACTTTGATAGTAATCCCTAATGGTTGAGAGCGGCATGTGCCATATTCCCCATATAGCCCCGAATATAAGTGATGCATTAAACAGGTTGAATTTGCTTCGTAAACTGTCTGTTCCATAGGAATGCCAGGCCAATTCTTCAATCACAGGTGCAAGTATCAACAGAAACCAGACAGGAAAAATTCCTGATGAAAAAGTAAAATTACCTGTGATAATGAACTGTTCGGGACTATACCCAAAAGGTAGGGAAATTACCTGTGCCAACATAATGCTGACAGGCATAATCAGACATGTTAAAAAAGCGTAGACCGGTTTTATATCTCTGAAATTGAAGAACCGTTTTGATATATCTCTTCTCAGTTCCTTGTCCTTGTTGCTCATCCAATAAACTACAACCAAAGGAGCAAACAATCCGATGCAAGCCAGAATGCTCGCTATTTGAAGATATTTGTCCTGATAGGGAGTTATCCAACTTACCTGTCCGGCTGCAAACCAGAATGCCCAGGGAATAAGGGTGGACAGGATGAAAAATAATGCAGGCTTTTTATACCTGTTGATGGTGGAACTATCCGTTCCTGTTTTTAACTTTTCCATGATGATGGTTAATTGATTATATATTTCGTTTATTTCTACTATTTCTACTGCGAAGATACAGGGCTTCGGAAGGAGGAATTTTTATTTGAGACGGATGAGCCTGTTTTGTAGACGAAAATGGGAGGTTTGTATAGAAAGTATGTAATACGACTTAAAAAGGAGGAACAGGATTCCGTCGAGGAAAAGGTGTAATACCTTATATATTTATGATTGATCGTTCTTTTGTGTTTGTTTGTAGCTGAAAAAACGATTGGATTGATTGTTTCCTTTACTATATTGATTTTAGAAGTCTTCTATTAGTAAACAGGCAACAGGGTTATTTGAACGTATGGAAAACTAACAGTATCTATTTGCTTAATTCTCACAGGGGTATCCTGTATGCTGTAAATATGGTGAAACGACACCCTGATTAATTACCGGGTTTTTCATAAAATGAAAGGTTACTTTCAGGCTATTGAGAATAGTGATCCATATATGTCTTCTGTAAATGGATATGGTACGTCGGGTGTGATGATATTTTTTTTTGAGATATTGCATTGATTTTGGATTTAATTCGTACTTTTGCACCTTGAATTTTATGCAAAGTGAATAGTCAGGAATTATTTATCATCCCATTTAAGGGATTGTCTGTCGGGACACATTTATTTGAATGGACGATTGATAAAGGCTTTTTTACTGCGTATGAGATGTCGGAAATTGATCATGCTGATATAAATGTACAGGTTACTTTGATCAAGCATGACCAGTTTTTAGAGATTGATTTTTTATTGGAAGGTTGGGCAGAAGTGCCGTGTGACCGATGTCTGGATCCGCTATCCCTTGACATCAAAACAGAAGCCAAATTATACGTAAAGTTTGGTGATGCTTCTTCCGGTGAAGAAGATCCGGGAGATGGTCATGATGTAATTATCCTGCCGCCTGATGAAGACAAATTAAACGTTGCACAATATTTGTATGAATATGCACATTTGGGTTTACCTATAAAAAGGGTACACCCTGATGATAGTTCTGGAAAAAGTATGTGCAATGAAGATATGATCAGTCATCTTGAAAAGTACCTTGTTAAAGAAAAAAATAATCCGGATATTGATCCGAGATGGAATGATTTAAAAAATATTTTTGATAATTAATTTAAGATAATAAAGAAATGCCACATCCAAAACGTAGACATTCAAAGCAGAGAAGAGATAAAAGAAGGACGCATGACAAAGCAATCGTGCCTACGGTTGTAAAATGCTCTAACTGTTCAAGTTCGGTGTTGTATCATAGGGTTTGTCCTTCTTGTGGTTATTACAGGGGAAAATTGGCCGTGGAGAAAGACAATATGGTCGCCTAAATCCGATTGATGGATTTCCTAGTAAACAAATCTCATGAAACAATAACTCGTATTTGTCTTACGAGCAAAACATTCGCGCTATGAAGATAGGTTTAGATGTCATGGGAGGTGATTTTGCTCCGGAAGTAACCGTACTTGGAGCCATTTCGGCATATGAACAGTTACACAAACACGTCAGTTTGGTATTGATTGGCGACGAGAAAGCCATCATTGATATTTGCCGCCGGGAAAAATTTGATCCGGCCCGGTTCGAAATAGTGGATGCACCCGATACTATTACTATGGGGGATCATCCATCGAAAGCTTTTGCACAAAAGACCCGCTCAAGTATTTATGTAGGATATGAATTATTGAGTGCGAAAAAGATTGATGCTTTTGCCAGTGCAGGAAGTACCGGAGCTATGATGGTCGGAGCCATGTATACTGTTAAGTCCATACCGGGCATTCTTCGTCCGGCTATTGCCGTTGCTACACCTCGTGCAGATGGAAATGTAAGTGTATTGTTGGATGTCGGGATCAACCCCGACTGCAAACCCGATATTTTGTATCAATATGGGTTATTGGGTTCACTATATGCTGAATTTGTATATAATATCCCCAATCCCAAAGTAGCTTTATTGAATATTGGTGCAGAAGCTGAAAAAGGAGATTTATTGACCAAATCCACATATCCTCTTATGGCCGAATCGAAAGATTATAATTTTATCGGCAATGTAGAAGGACATGAAATATTTTTGGATAAGGCCGATGTGATTGTTTGTGACGGCTTTGTCGGGAATGTGATACTGAAAGCCGCAGAAGGCTTCAGTCACATTGTAAAGTTAAGAGGGATTGATGATGAGTTTTTTGAATCATTCAATCCTGATGATTATGGAGGTACCCCTGTGTTGGGTATCAATTCAAATGTTATTATCGGTCATGGAGCATCTAACAGTGTGGCTATAAAAAATATGATATTGTTGTCACAAGGTGTGATAGAAGCCGATTTACCGTCAAAAATTAAAAAGTATTTTATAACTGATGAGCAAGATTAGAGCAACCATCACAGGGATAGAAGCATTTCTTCCCGAATACAGGTTAACGAACCAGGAGCTAAGTACGATGGTTGACACTTCCGACGAATGGATCATGCAACGGGTCGGAATAAAAGAGAGAAGGATTTTAAAGGGAGGATTGGGCACTTCGGAAATGATGGCCGAAGCGGCGAAAAAATTGTTGGAAAAAACCAATACATCTCCGGATGAGATTGATTTTGTCCTTGCTGCCACCAATACTCCTGATATGTGGTTTCCGGCAACAGCCGCAATTGTCTGTGATAAAGTAGGCATACACAATGCCTGGGGATATGACTTGCTGGCGGCATGTTCGGGATTTATCTTCGCTTTGGAAACCGTCAATAAATTCATCGAATCAGGTCAGTATAAGAAAGTCCTTTTATTAGCCGGTGATAAAATGTCGTCCATTGTTGATTATACAGACCGGAATACCTGTCCTTTATTTGGAGATGCGGCAACAGCGATGTTGCTGGAGCCAACTACCGAAGACATCGGTGTCATCGACCATAATTTCCATATAGATGGTTCGGGCCGTCATTTCCTTCATCTGGAAGGAGGAGGCTCCCAATATCCGGCTACCCACGATACCGTCAGTAAACGCATGCATTATGTACACCAGGACGGAAAAACCGTATTTAAGTTTGCTGTTTCCCGGATGGCTGATGCTGCCGTCGAAATGATGGAACGGCATCAGATCAAACCTGAGGACCTGGCATGGTTGGTCCCCCATCAGGCAAATCTGCGCATCATTGATGCTGTGGGACGTAGAATGGGATTAACACCTGATAAGGTAATGGTGAATATTGAAAAATACGGCAATACCACTGCTGCCACCATTCCTCTTTGCCTGTTTGAATGGGAAAATCAATTGAAGAAAGGTGATAAGCTGATTTTAGCCGCTTTTGGTGGAGGTTTTACCTGGGGATCCATGTATATGAAATGGGGATACGACCCTAAATAATGACCGTAGTTTTTTGATCAAAATATTTGCGTATCTTTGTACGCCCAAACACGCGGACGTGGCGTAATTGGTAGCCGCGCCAGACTTAGGATCTGGTGCCGTAAGGCGTGGGGGTTCGAGTCCCTTCGTCCGCACAAAGCCAACAACTGTTTCGGTTGTTGGCTTTGTCTTTATTATCCTCTGATACAAACGAGAGGTGACGGTTTTCCCGATGTGGATGTAGACTTTATTATTACAGGTGAACAGGTACTATTCATGAAAACCAGTATCCGGATTGAAACAATGCTGAAATAAGGGTTAATTATTATAACATAAACGGTTAAAAACTTCAGTCAGCCGTCCGGATGACTGAAAATAACATTCCGAAAGGAAATGACAGGATTCAACTACAGTTTACGATATTTCTTGATATACATATATTTTTTATATCTTTGTGCGCTTTTATGTAATACCAATAAATTAATGTCACGCCAATAAATGTAATTGCTTTTTTAGTGTGACTTAAGGAAATGATAAATAGCACCGAGTGCTTAAAATATGGGAAAATGTTATTTTTCTGTGGAAATGACATTCCTGTTCCAATGATTTTTAATTTTTACGATGAATAGAATTATTAAAAAAGAGTTTTTATCTGAAAATGTTTTTCGGATGGAAATCGAGGCTCCGCGTATCGCTAAAAGCAGGAAAGCAGGACATTTTATTATTGTCCGCCTGGACGAAGGGGGAGAACGGATCCCGCTCACCATTGCCGATGCTGATGTTGATGCCGGGACCATCACCTTAATTGTGCAAAAAGTAGGATGTTCATCGGCAAAAATGTCGAAATTAAATGAAGGGGACTTCATTCATGATGTGGTGGGACCTTTGGGCAATGCTACCCATGTGGAAAAAGTCGGGACGGTTATCTGTGCAGGGGGAGGAGTGGGGATAGCTCCTTTATTTCCTATTGTACAGGCATTTAAACATGCAGGAAATCGTGTCATCACAGTGTTGGCCGCACGTACTGCCGATCTGTTGATCTATGAAAAAGAAATGGGCGAATTCTCTGATGAACTCATTATCATGACTGATGACGGATCCCGTGGAAGGAAAGGTTTGGTGACCCACGGAATGGAAGAAGTGATCAAACGTGAAAAAGTACATCAGGCTGTGGTGATCGGACCGGCCATTATGATGAAATTTGCTGCGGCGCTCACGCAGAAATATAATATACCGACTATGGCCAGCCTCAATACCATTATGGTCGACGGGACGGGGATGTGTGGTGCATGCCGTTGCTCTGTAGGAGGGAAAACGAAATTTGTATGTGTCGATGGTCCGGAATTTGATGCGCATCAGGTCGATTTCGATGAGATGCTGCAACGAATGGAAGCATATAAAGACGAAGAAATGGCTACTTATCAGAATTATCTGCTGAATCAGGGATAACACCCGAATATTTTGAATGCTTGAATTGAAATGAATACATCCGAATATTTGAAAGAAGAACGCAATCAGCCCTGGCGGGAAGAGATACGTAAATCTGTAAAGAATGCAGACAGAACCAAACGTGAACGGGTATCCATGCCGGAACAGGATCCGATGGTCCGTGCCACTAACCAGCTGGAAGTAAATCTGGGTCTTACCGAGGAACAGGCTGTAGGCGAGGCGACACGCTGCCTTGATTGTCCGGATCCTACGTGTATTACCGGATGTCCGGTAAATATCAATATTCCGAAGTTTATAAAATATATTGAAGCCCGTAAATTTACTGAGGCTGCGCGAACATTAAAAGAAACCAATGCCCTTCCCGCTGTCTGCGGCCGGGTATGCCCACAGGAAGTACAGTGCGAATCCAAATGTTTTTACACCTTAAAACTGAAAAAAACACCGGTAGCCATCGGTAACCTGGAACGTTTCGCCGCCGATTACGAACGTGAATCAGGGAATATATCCGTGCCTGAAACAGCGCCTTCCAATGGTATAAAAGTAGCTGTCGTAGGTTCCGGTCCTGCCGGCTTAGCCGCAGCAGGCGACCTGGCAAAATCGGGATACGCGGTTACGGTATTTGAAGCGTTACACGAAATTGGCGGGGTACTAAAATACGGGATTCCTGAATTCCGCCTGCCTAATATCATTGTGGACGTGGAGATAGAGAATCTGCGTAAAATGGGTGTACAGTTCGAATCTAATTTTATTGTCGGGAAAACCAGCACTTTTGAAGACCTCCGGGCCGAAGGCTTTAAAGCCTTTTTTATCGGAAGCGGGGCCGGACTTCCTAATTTCATGAATATCCCGGGAGAAAATTACATCGGTATTTTTTCTTCCAATGAATACCTGACCCGTGTGAACCTCATGGGTGCGGCAAAACCCGAGTGTGACACACCTGTCCTGAGTGGTAAGCATGTAGCCGTGATCGGTGGTGGTAATACAGCCATGGATAGTGTACGTACCGCCAAGCGCTTAGGTGCCGAACGGGCAATGATCATCTATCGCCGCTCTATGGAAGAGATGCCTGCCCGTAAGGAGGAGATACATCATGCCCAGCAGGAGGGAGTCGAATTCATGTGCCTTCACAATCCCGTGGAATATCTGGCCGATAAAAAAGGACGGGTAACCCAGATGCGTGTCCAGAAAATGGACCTTGGCGAGCCCGATGCTTCAGGACGCAGACGTCCGATACCTATTGAAGGATCGGAATTTTTGATTGATGTGGATACGGTGATCGTCAGTGTCGGTGTGTCCCCTAATCCTTTGATCTCTCAAACGATGCCCTCACTCGATGTGTCCCGTTGGGGGACGTTGGTGGTCGATCAGGATACCATGCAGTCATCTGTACCTGATCTGTTTGCAGGTGGCGATATTGTCAGGGGAGGAGCCACCGTTATCCTGGCCATGGGAGACGGAAGAAAAGCCGCCGCCGGGATACATGGATACCTGCAGAAGTAATACCGGAAAACATACAGGAAACGAAATACCCGATCATCAGCATTACTGGTGGTTTTTTATTGGGGATGATTGTCCGCCAGCAAACGGAATAAATTCGTTATTTAAAATATCTTATTGACAGATAGACAAATCAAAACATCTTACCTGATGTCATTTTCATTGACATACTTCAGATAATCCTCCCTGACAGGCTGAAAAACCTCAATAGCTACCGAATCTTCAATGATTTCCGCTTTATGAGCTACATCCGAAGGGATGCTCCAACTGTCGCCCTGTTTTAACATTTGACTTTGTTCTCCGATGTACAGCTTAATACAGCCTTTAACCAGATACCCTGTTTGTTCATGCGGATGTGCATGTCCGGGTAAAGCCGCGCCCTGATTCATCTGAAACTCGGTCATCAGCATATTTTTTCCATAGACCAGTGTTTTTATCCTGATGCCCTTGGCGATCTCCGTATAACCTTTTTGTGAATGGTTGCCAAACATAATTGTGATCAAATATTATATTTTATATCAAAATTCGCAAAACTACAAATGAAAATTACCCTTTCCTGATATTCGGTAATTCCAGGCCGTATCCCTTTCTTTTGTCTTCACGTTTCAGCATAACGGAGACTATAAGGGCCAGTACCCCCAGACAGGTGAAAATGATCATGGGAAGGGTGTAGTCGTAAAGCGCTACTGCTTCTCCTTTTTCTGTGATCCTTTCCCCTATGATGCAGAATTTGTCCAGCACCAGTCCGATAATAAAAGGTACCAGGCTCAATCCGATATTCTGTACCCAGAAGATCAGGGCGTAAGCAGTGCCTATTTTGTTCTCGGGAATGATTTTGGGTACCGAAGGCCACATTGCGGATGGTACCAGCGAAAATGCGATACCCAGCAGTATCATCAGGAATGCCGCAAACCACCAGACATTCAGTACCGGTAGTGAAAACAGGAAATGGATGCCTATCAGCATGGTCGCTCCGATCATCATGATCGTGGCTCCTTTTCCCTTTTTATCATAGATGCCGCCAAAGAGGGGGGTCAGCAGTATGGTTCCGAACGGCAGTATCGCCGGAATATTCCCGGCCCATTCAGGAACTACATTATATTTGTTGATCATCAGTGATGTAGCGTATTTCAGAAAGGGGAATACTGCGGAATAAAACAATACACAAAGCAGGGCGATCAGCCAGAATCCCCTGTTGGAAATAATGGACAATATGTCCCTGACGCGGAAAGGCTCTTCTTTTTCTTCTTCTATTCCGGCATCCGAAGCATCCAGTTTGCGGTCCATCACACAAAAGACGAGGTAGGCGATCAGTCCGATACATAACGCGACCAATCCCAGCAATATAGGAGCCGATAAGCTCTGAAAATGTTTGGCCAGGGGAATCGTGGTCGCCATGGCCAATCCGGTGCCCAGACGCGCTACAGCTACCTGGATACCCATTGCCAGGGCCATTTCATATCCTTTGAACCACCTTACAATTACCTTGGTGACTGTGATCCCGGCAGATTCTATACCCAGGGCAAAGATGGCGAAGCCGATACTTGCCAGAAAAACCTGTGTCCTGAGACCGAAGATATGTCCTTCAAAAGCATTTGATACCGCATAATATTTTAATCCGCAACCGATGATCATCAAAATACAGGCGCCTACCCCGGTGATACGTACACCTACCTTGTCCAGGATTAATCCGCTGATGATCAACATAAAAAGGGCGACATTCAGCCATCCGTATGCCATGTTGAATGTGCCGTATTCAGTGGCACTCCAGCCGAATTCATCTTTTAACAGCTCCATCAACGGAGCCATCACATCTGAAATGAAATATCCGCAAAACATGGTAAATGCTACGAATATCAGGATTGTCCAACGGGCAAATTTTGAATCTCGCAGGCTTTTTCTTATGGCTGTTGTCATTTTAGTCGTTATTTAACATTGATAAGTATGTAACAAAAATAGTTTATATAAAATTTTATCCATATCGTGTAATCATGTGTAAGCCGAACGGCCTTCGACAGGCGGCGTTAAGAAAATCCATAGTGCAGGGCATAAAAACAAAATCTGTTTGAGCGATAGCGAACTTAGCGTTAGCGTTCTCACCGCAGGTAATTTTTTGTTTTGCCCGTAATGGAGGATTTTTAGTCAGGCCTGTCGGTAGCCTTGACTTTTGCTTCTTTGGGTCAAGCCAAAGAAGATTAAAATAATAAAATAAAATATCTTTTGACATGAATTTATATAATAAAGAACAAAACTACACGTTTTTTTTATTGATTTACGATAACCGTATGTTATTTAATCGAAAAAAATACCGGTGAATCAGATATATTTTAAGACTTTTTTTGATTAATATCAGTCTTTTTACCTTTAATATTTCAATTGGTTATATATCTTTGTCCCGTTTTATGAATCTTAATTTTATTTTATATCCATGAAAAAACTCAATTTGGTTTTAGTGCTTGAGGGCGTACTGCTGGTTGCAGTAATAGTACTTTTTGTCCTGGTTTTTACCAAAAAAGGATCGCCTTCTGGTTCTGGTATCGAAACAATAACATCCGGCGGAGAAGTGAATGCCATCGCAAGTGGGGATATTGTATATGTCAATATCGACTCATTGATGCAAAATTACCTGTATTTTCAGGAACTGGCAAAAGAATTGGAGGCAAAGGGTGAAAAGCTGGATGCCGAACTAACCAATAAGCAAAAGAAACTTCAGCAGGATTTTGCAGATTTTCAAAATAAGGCGCAGAAAGGCCTTGAGACACGTACCAAACTTGGTGAGATACAACAACAGCTTGCGGCTGATGAACAAGCCCTGATGCAACTAAGCGAAAATTACCGGATGCAGCTGGGAGAGGAGCAGGTTGTACTTCAGCGGAAAGTATTACAGGCCATCATGGATTATCTCAAAGAGTACAATAAAAGCAAAGGATATCAATATATCCTGGGTAATTCATTCGGAGGAGTCCTTTTATTCGCTAATCAGGGACTGGATGTTACCGCATCTGTACTGGAAGGGATCAATGCCAAATACACAGCGGAAAACCCGGGAAAGAAAAAATAGTATTTACCATTATAGGAAAAGACCAGCTTTGGGCAATGCGCTTTAAGCTGGTTTTTTATTGACGAATATTTGTTTGATGAAACACATCCTGTTATCCACCGCTTACTTTGCTCCGGTACAATACTATTCAAAATTGCTGTCGGGGAATATTATTATAGAAAAACATGAGCATTACAATAAGCAGTCATACCGGAATCGTTGCCGCATATATACTGCCAATGGCCCGCTTGACCTGGTCGTGCCGGTTGTCCGAGCGGAAAATCCGAAGATCCCGGTTACACAGGTGGAAATTGCTTATGATACTTTATGGCAGAAACTTCATTTTAAAGCCATTGAATCTGCTTACCGCAGATCGCCCTTTTTCGAATATTATGTCGATGACCTGATACCCTTTTTTACCGGTCATTATCGGTATTTATACGATTTCAATACCCGGATCATGCACACGGTATGCCAATTGATCGGTCTACCGTTAAAGGTACAGGAAAGTGAAGCATATATGGGAAACGGGGAAAATATCGTCGATCTGCGTGACGGCATACATCCCAAAGTGAACCGGCAAGTACCGGATCCCGGCTTTATTCCTCCGGTTTATACACAGGTATTTGAAGACAGGTTCGGCTTTATTCCTAATTTAAGTATTCTGGATATGTTGTTCAACGTAGGACCGGAAACCGTTGAATTATTGGCCGGCTGATTTGGATATGAAGCAACAATCATTATCTTTGTCATGTGTAATGTTTGGTAATCATTAAAATTGTACAATATGAAGAATGTAATTCTCGGGATCGATCATCCGGCTTTGGCTGCTGAAAATGTGGAAACACTGACCAAATGGTATTGTGATGTGTTAGGATATGAAATTATGGCACGTACCGATAAACCGGTATATATTATCAAAGCGGCTGACGGCACTTATATCGAGATGATGCCCAAAGATGAAAATGCCCGTCCCCAACGTACAGTATGTACTCCCGGCTGGTCACATCTCGCATTTCGGGTGGCCGACATGGATAAAGCCATGGCTGAACTGGACAAACATAATGTTCCCTGGGAAGGTCCTGAATTTGAAGCCGTAGGTGGTGGCCGTATCCGTAATTTCTTCGATCCGGAAGGAAATATGGTACAAATCGTTCAAAGATAAATGCTGAAAAATATAAGCGAAAAGCGGGCAGGTATTGTCCGCTTTTTTTTTGGGTAAACCGGATCAGTATTTCGGGTCTACCGGCCAGATCAGATCCAATTCCAATTGCCTTGACTCATTGGGGTCATGCAGGTTGGACAGCCCGATCCCCAGCAGGCGTATTCCCTTTCCTTCCAGTGAGACCTCATTGAGAAGGCTTCGGGATGTTTGTTGTAAAAGCGGATAATTATCGATCAGGGTATTCAATGTCCGGCTACGGGTAATGGTTTGAAAATCATTGAACCGTACTTTTAATGTCACAGTCCGGGCTGTTTGCTGTAGCCGTTGCATCTGTTCGAAAAGTCGTTTTTCCAGATGGTACAATTCCGTAATCACGGAAAAACGGGAGGTCAGGTCCGTTTCAAAGGTATTTTCCACGCTCAGTGATTTCCTGATGCGTTCGGGTTCCACCTCACGGCGATCAGTACCACGAACGATGTCATAAAAGAAGAGTCCTTTCTTTCCGAATATTTTGATCATCGCATCCAGCGTTAGCGCCTGAAGGTCTCCGCCCGTATGTATACCCATCTTCCTGAGTTTTTCGGCTGTGACTTCCCCTATACCATAAAGCTTTCCTACATCCAAAGCCTTTAGGAAGCCAACTGCCTGGTGTGGCTTTATCACGAACAGTCCATCGGGCTTATTGACATCAGAGGCCATCTTTGCCAGGAATTTATTGTAGGAAACTCCTGCCGAAGCGGTCAGTTGTGTCGCTTCCCGGATACGTTGTTTGATTTCCAATGCAATATGTGTAGCAGAAGCTATGTTTTTCTTGTTGGAGGAGACATCCAGATAGGCTTCATCCAGTGATAACGGCTCGACCAGATCCGTATATTCCCGGAAAATATCCCTTATTTGTGCCGATACCGACTTATATACATGAAAACGATGTGGCTGGAAGATAAGGTGCGGACATTTACGCAATGCTACTACAGAAGGCATAGCGGAACGTACACCGTATTTCCTGGCTTCGTAACTGGCTGCCGCCACTACTCCCCGGGATGCAGCCCAGCCGACTGCCACCGGTTTACCTTGAAGTTCGGGAAAATCACGTTGTTCGATAGACGCATAGAAAGCATCCATATCAATATGGATAATTTTGCGGGACAACATCCGGCAAAATTACAGAAAAACATATAAGTAATACTCATCGATTATATAATTGATAATTGATAGTTGATCATTGAATATTTTTAAGTGACTTATATGATATATGTGTAAATATTTATTGGAATTGATACAATGCCACATTTGATCAACGTAATCAATCCGGTCAACCTGACTTAAGAGAACAATAAATATCATTGAGTGCTGATTGTCCGGACAAGATAATGAAAAGTATTCTGTCTTAAGACTTTATTCTTATCGTATTGATTTTTTTCTTTTATTTTGTAATAAATCGATCATAAGTCCGACTATATAGAAAAACGAAAATGGATCTTATTCAAAAGGAATTTTTGAAAATATTGTCAGATTACCAGGGAATCATCCATAAAGTAAATTTGATTTACTTCAGATCTGATGTGGATAAGCAGGATAATTTTCAGGAGATAGTATATCAACTCTGGAGGTCGTTTCCTTCAATAAGGAATAAGGATAAACCGGCCTCCTGGATCTATTCAGTTGCGATCAACACTTCCATTTCAAAGATCAGAAAGGACAGTAAACTGGAATTTTGTGATTCCGTTCCGGATTTTGATATTGTTGAACAACCTGAAGATGATGAGTACAGTAAAAACTACCAAAGGCTCATTCAGGCGTTGTATCAACTAAATGAAATCGATAGATCTATCATGTTGCTGTATATGGAAGATTTCATTTACGAGGAAATAGCTGGGATTATCGGTATCGATATTTCAAATGTGGGTGTAAAAATACATCGTTTAAAAAATCAGTTACACAAACAATTTAAAGGTTAAACAATATGAATAACAATGATATAAAGAATATCTGGAAATCGGGAGTTGACGCAGATATCAACCCTTATTCTGAATCCGAACTGAATGACATTGTCGTCAAATCAGCCCGAAAATCAATGAAGATCATTCAACCGGGAGGAATTCTGCGTGTTGTCGTCGTAGCCTCCATTATTTACTTCATCATAATAATAACGGCAGGTGATAGTACATGGGAAATGCGTATGTTGTATTTTATCGGCTTATTGATCTTATCGGGATCGTATTTCCTTTATGAACGTGCTTCCCGGAAAATGAATCAATATATACTGGGCTCACCGGTGAAAGAATGGTTGGAATATCGTATCGATCAGGTTGAAAGAAGCATCAGGTTTAAACATAAGTACGATTTTCTCATTTATGGCGGAGCAATTCTTCTGGGATTTAGCTTTTCTTTAATTTCCCAGCTTTTGGTAAATTCATTTAACATAGTAGCATCCATCGTATCCTTTGTCGTAATACTCGTAATTATCTTGATTATCAAGTATAACGATAATAAAAACTACCATAAGACATTAATGGGATTGAAAGAAATACACCAACAATTAGAAGAATAATCAATAAAAAGAAATGATGAAATGTCCATAAACATAGCGGTATATCCACCGTCATGAACAAAATTGGACATTTAGTTTCACTGAGCCCTTCGGGGTTCATCTAACCATTAAAAATAATTTTATACAGATGAAAAGATTTTGTTTTTGTTTGTTCATAAGCCTGATGTGTATAAATATTTTAGCATTTATACCGGAAATGAAATGCATAAAACTAGTGGACGGGGAATATATTAATGCCAGATTATGCCTGCCGGATAACCATGCAGGGACGATTGTTTTTTGTATTCCGGGAACAGGTCCCAGCACTTATCTGACCAAAAGACAAACATTCAACTATTATGATGAGCTTGCTAACGGATTTTGTGAACAGGGTATGGCTTTTTTTACTTATAACCGGAGAGGTTGCGAATTGGGGAATGATCCTCCTTTTTTTACTGAAGTTGATTCCGGAAAATATGTAAAATACACCCCGTTACAGGAAGCTGAAGATATTGAAATCATGATAAATTTCCTTACTGAAGATCAAAGGTTTAATAAATGTAAAATAGTATTATATGGAATAAGTGAGGGAAGTATTATCGCTCCGATAGTAGCAGAGAGGGGAAATGTCAGGATTGATGCTTTATTGTTACATGGCTATGCACATGATAATATGTTCGATATTATTAAATGGCAAAACGAAGGCCATGGGGTCATGAACATGGCCAATGCTGTTTTCGATCAAAACGGGGATAAAGCAATAAGCCGTGAAGAATATGAAAATCCCGTAGAACAGCTTTCCGCTTACAGGTCATATTTATTCCGGAATATGCCGTTTGATACCTTAGATGTTGTTAAAAATGGCCTTATCGATGTTCAGGACATCCAGAAAATGAGAGCACCGTTTCATGATCATTTAATGAAATGTATCACAGAGAATAATTGGATGTGGATACGGAGTAATTATTTTAACGTAACACCCCAGTGGTTCAAAGCGCATTTTCGGCTTGAGCCGAATAAGACAAGGCTTCTAAGGGTTAATATTCCTATATATGTTTTTCATGGAGAAGATGATGCCAGTGTTCCGGAAGAAAGCGTACGGGATTTACAATCGAGATTTAATGTAAGTAATAAGACCAATCTTACGGTTCATATTTTCGAGAAACACAATCATGATTTAAATTTCCATGATTGGCTGGTTCATAAAAAATGGTCGGAAGGATTTCAAGAAATTTTCAATACTGCAAAGGAATTATAAATTCTTTATCCGGTCGTGTTGCCCGCAACATATGCCTTAATAAGCAAAAAAAACCGGGCTTTTTGCCCGGTTTTTCATAAACCTTACATTATTTTAGTTCTGTCTTTGCCTTTGTGCCTGGCGTTCCTGCCTTTCTTTTTCACGTTTGGCTTTATCTTCCGTATATTTTTTATACTGGTCTGCAGTCAGGATTTCCTTGTATTTTTTATCCCGTTCCTTATCCATTTCCTGCATTTTGGTCCGCATCGCCTCGCGATCTTCCCTGTTTTCCTGCATCACAGTACTCATTTTCTTGGCCTGTTCCAGTTCGAAAGCTTGTATCTTGGTTTTCTGGTCATCCGTTAGTTTTACCAATTCGTTCAAACGATCCGTCTGCGCTTTGGCACGTTCTTCAGGTGTGCCCATATTCCTGCCGCCGCCCCGGCGCTCCTGCGCTGTTGCAAAAGTAAGTGTAACTACCAATAATGTAGCGATTGCTAAAAACTTTTTCATACGAATATTATTTTTAAGGGTTATAAATGGTAGACCATGTAAAAGTAAAAAGGTTTAATTAGATGTTCAAGATAATTGTTTCGTTACCTGTTTTTGGTTTATTTTGCATTTCAAAAGAATCGGGAAAATGAAGGAATCACATATTTTAGTTATTTCAAAAGAATTAGGATTACAGGAAAATCAGGTACGTAATACGCTGGAATTACTGGCAGACGGAGCGACAGTCCCATTTATCAGCCGTTACCGTAAAGAGGCTACCGGAAGCCTTGATGAAGTCCAGATCGCAGCGATCAAGTCCCGTTATGAAAAGTTGCTGGAGACCGACAAACGCCGGGAAGCGATCCTCCGGTCGATTGAGGAACAGGGTAAACTTACCGGCGAATTGAAATCAAAGATAGAAGCGGCTGAAAGCCTTTCGGAACTTGAAGACCTCTACCTTCCTTATAAACCCAAGCGGAAAACCCGCGCTTCCATTGCCCGGGAGCACGGACTGGAACCTTTGGCCCTCCGGTTGATGAAACAGACGGATAATGATGTGGAAGCCATTGCGCAGAAATTCCTGAATGACCAGGTGGAAACTGTTGAAGATGCATTGCAAGGGGCCCGGGATATCATTGCGGAACAAATGAACGAAAATATTCATGCCCGTGATGCTATCCGTAAATTATTTTCCAGGGATGCCGTCATTTATTCCAAAGTGATCAAGAACAAGGAGAGCGATGGAGAAAAATACCGTGATTATTTTGATTTTTCCGAACCTTTGCGCCGTTGTCCGTCACACCGTTTGCTGGCCATGCTGAGAGGTAAGGATGAGGCTTTTCTCCGGATCAGTATAGAACCTGATGAAGAAAAAGCATTGGATATCCTGAATAAAATATTTGTAAAAGGCCGGACAGAAGCGTCTGATGAAGTAAAAGACGCTGTAAAAGACGGATATAAACGGTTGCTCTGCCCCTCTATTGAAACGGAGTTTGAGGCCCTGGCCAAAGAAAAAGCGGATGATGAATCCATCACTGTTTTTGCGGATAACCTACGTCAGTTGTTGCTGGCTTCCCCATTGGGACAAAAGAATGTTCTGGCCATCGATCCCGGATTCCGTACAGGATGTAAGGTCGTTTGCCTGGATGCCCAGGGTAACTTATTACACAACGAAACCATATATCCTCACCAGCCACAGAGTGAGATCGTTGCTGCCAAACGGAAGATCATGTCTCTGGTTGGTGCTTATAAGATCGAAGCCATCGCTATCGGTAACGGTACTGCCGGACGTGAAACCGAACGTTTTATCCAGAGTATGGCTTTTGACCGTAACATACAGGTCTTTATCGTCAATGAAAGCGGGGCGTCTATCTATTCCGCTTCGGCTGTAGCCAGGGAAGAATTTCCCGAATACGATGTAACCGTGCGTGGAGCCGTGTCCATTGGCCGTCGTTTGATGGACCCGTTGGCCGAATTGGTAAAAATCGATCCGAAATCGATCGGGGTGGGGCAGTACCAACATGATGTGGACCAGAATAAACTCAAAAAAAGTCTGGATACGGTCGTGGAAAGTTGTGTCAACCTGGTAGGTGTGAATCTCAATACATCCAGTAAGCATTTATTGGTCTATGTATCCGGATTAGGGCCACAACTGGCACAGAATATCATCAATTACCGGAAGGAAAACGGACCGTTCCCATCCAGAAAGGCATTAAAAAAGGTAGCCAGAATGGGCGATAAGGCATTTGAGCAATGTGCCGGATTCCTCCGTATTCCCCAAGCAGAGAATCCGCTGGACAATAGTGCCGTCCATCCGGAAAGTTATCATATCGTTGAACAAATGGCAAAAGACCTGAACACTTCGGTCCATGAATTGTTAAAAGAAGAGCACCTTAGGAAACAGATACGTCCGGAGAAATATATCTCAGATACCGTAGGATTACCTACCCTGAACGATATCATGAAAGAATTGGCCAAACCCGGTCTCGATCCCCGGTCACAGGCAAAAGTATTTGAATTTGCACAGGACGTACATCGTCTTGAAGACCTGAAACCCGGCATGATATTGCCCGGGATTGTCACCAACATTACCAATTTCGGATGCTTTGTCGATGTTGGTGTAAAACAGGACGGTCTGGTGCATATTTCCCAGTTGGCGGATAAATATGTATCACACCCGTCGGAAGTGGTGAAGCTAAATCAACAGGTAAAGGTAAAAGTGCTGGATGTTGATATGTCGCGCAGTAGAATCGCATTCACCATGAAACTGGGTAAAGAACAGGCAGGATAATATTGCCTCAATTTAATGTATTTTTGAGCTCACCTAAATATCGATTAAAGATTGAACCATATGGATTATTCTATTATTTTTTCCAAAGTTAAACAGGCTTCCCGTTCTTTTCAGGAATCTGATAAAGTCAACGACTTATTGGTATATCTTGCAGATTTGCTGGAGAAAAATGTACAGGATTTATTGGATGCCAACCAGAAGGACCTGGATAAAATGGAAAAAACCGATCCTAAATATGACCGGTTAAAACTTACGGACAGACGCATCACGGATATTGCCGGCGACATGCGGAATGTTGCCCTGTTACCTTCACCCCTGAACCGGATACTTGAAGAAACAATAAGACCTAATGGTTTACAGATTCAGAAAATATCAGTACCCATTGGTGTGATCGGGATCATCTATGAGGCGCGCCCGAATGTTACCTGTGATGTTTTTTCATTATGCATTAAATCCGGCAATGCCTGCATTCTGAAAGGAGGCAGTGATGCCCAGAATTCTAATGAAGCGATTGTTACGCTGATACATCAGGCATTGGATCATTTTAACATCAGCCCTGATATGATCGCCTTGTTACCTCCTGAACGTGATGCGACCTTTGCATTATTAAATGCCCGGGGATCGGTGGATATTGTCATACCAAGAGGCAGCCAGGGACTGATTGATTTTGTTTGTGAAAATGCCAAAGTGCCGGTCATAGAAACAGGTGCAGGGATCGTACATACGTATTTTGACAAAACGGGTAACCGCGACAAAGGTTCTGCCATCATCAACAATGCAAAGACCCGGAGGGTGAGCGTATGTAATGCTTTGGATTGTCTGATCATACATAGTAAAAAACTGACCGATCTGCCATATTTACTGAACCCATTGGCAGATGCACATGTCATGATCTACGCGGATGAACGATCTTACCAGATGTTAAAAGGACGTTATCCTGCTGATTTATTGCACCCTGCCGATGAAAATTCGTTCGGAACGGAGTTTCTTGATTATAAAATGTCCGTAAAGACAGTCGATAATATTGAAGAAGCGCTTGAGCATATCGAACGTTACAGTTCCAGGCATAGTGAAGCCATCATCAGTGAGGATGCCCAGAATATTGAACTTTTCCTGAACCGGGTAGATGCGGCGGCTGTATACAATAATGTTTCTACCGCTTTTACAGACGGAGCCCAATTCGGGATGGGAGCGGAGATCGGGATCAGTACACAAAAGCTCCACGCACGCGGACCCATGGGATTGAAAGAACTAACCAGTTATAAATGGGTAGTCAGAGGAAACGGACAGATAAGATCATGATGCCGATGATCTGCTTCATATTATAAGTAATATAAAAAATTTAATGTCATATTTGCTGGGTGTAATCCCTTTGATCAATGTGACTTAAGGAAAACAATAAATAGCACTGAGTGCTTAAAATCCAGTCTCATGCGTCCTTTTCTTACTTTAATCCGTCTTCCTAACTTGTTGATCATCGCATTCACGGAATATATGATGCGGTATGCTGTTGTACAGCCTTTGATCCGGCAGTACGGATTTGAATTCCAATTGAGTGATTTTACTTTTTTTTGTCTTGTTGTAGCTACTATATGTACTGCTGCAGCCGGATATGCCATTAACGATTATTTTGATGTGAAAACGGACATGATTAACCGTCCTGACAAAGTAATCGTGGGAAAAAGTATCAACAGGAGAAGGGTGATGATGATCCACATTATCTTTTGTATAGCCGGTATTGTATTGGGTGGCTATGTTACATGGCGGGCAGGAGTTCCCCAATTAGTGATCTTGTTTATCGTTGTTGCCGGAATGCTTTGGTTATATTCGTTTATTTACAAACGGCAATTCCTGATCGGTAATTTGATCGTTTCATTGTTTACATCGTTGGTGCCGATGATGGTGCTATTGGATATTCCTTCGCTGAATCGTGTTTATCGTCAGGAATTATTAGATGCCGGTACCAATCTGAACATGGTTATTTTCTGGATATTCGGATTTTCTATTTTTGCATTTCTGAGTACGCTATCCCGGGAGATTGTCAAGGATACGGAGGATTTCGAAGGCGACAAAGCGTATGGTTGCCGCTCTGTTTCCATTGTGTTGGGAACATCTGCTACCAAATGGATCATTATCTCTATCAATATGGTGATGGTGGTTACGCTCGGATATGTTTTCTGGAAATTCCTAAGATACGATCCAGATGGTACTTTTAATTATTTATCCTTTTTTTACCTGCTTGTACTTATCATTTTCCCCCTTCTCTGGGTAAACCGGAACGTATGCAAAGCCAATGACAGTAATGATTACCGGAAAATCAGCAATTGGATGAAATGGATCATGCTGGCGGGAATATTATACAGTATACCTGGTGTATTGTGTCAACAGGCCAATACTCATCATACCCGTGCCACATCCGGAATTTCCGTACCTAATGATAAACAGGGATATAATCGTACTCCGGCGAATCTATATGATATCGACCAACCTGGTTCTGTAAGTAGCGTTATTGGAATCTGAAATATCTGGTAAAACCAGCAATTAAAGCCAGGGAGGATATTTCATTCATGAAACATGTGATCATGGTGAAAATATGGAAGACTGCTTGAAAATCCAGTGAAAGGAGGAGAAAATATCCTTTTGAAAATCAATCATTAAAAATCATATCCTCGAATAACTACTGATATACCGGCCTTTGATCCGGAATGGGGATTTATCATTTTGTGAAATCAATAATATATATACATTGCCGCATAATTATATTGATTATACCAATTTTTAATTTCCCATTGTCAGTTTTCAATTATTTAAATATCAGCATTATGAGAAATGTAATAAAAAAAATACTGGGACTTTTCCTGTTATCTGTGCTTCTTTCATCTACCCAATGTTCAAAAACCAACGAAGATCGTCCGCCGGTTCTTGAAGTGGAACCAACTGCTGTTTCTTTTGTGCAAAAAGGTGAAACAAAAACCGTGGTTATTGTTGCCAATAATGAATGGTCTGCCGGTATTCCCAACGAAGCGAAAGAATGGCTATCATCATCCGGATCGGATAATTTATTATCAATAACCGCCAGGGAGCATACAGGGGATGATATCCGGAAAACAACAGTTACCATTACTTCGGGAGGCCTTTCCGAAAACGTAGATATCACGCAGTTCGGGCTTGCTGCCGGGATTATTCCTTCTATATCTGTGCTTCAAATGGATTATGAAAAAAATACTTATGAATTGTTGGTCTCCAGCAATGTAGCCTACAAAGTAGTGATCGATGATGATGTTGATTGGCTGAAGGAAGTGAATGTTCCTGATAGAAAAACTTCTGGCCTCACGGACAAAACTCATTATTTCGAATGTACCCCTAATTATACCGGAGCATTACGTGAAACAACCATTGATTTTATTCAAACCGATGGGGAAATAACGGCCACGGTAAAGGTACAGCAAAAATCTTACGGTTCGGAACCGGATCCATCATTACAAGGTGATATCAAAATACCTGTGAAGAATGCGTGGGCCAGCTCAGCACATGGACAGGATCCGGTAACGAAGGCCATTGATGGCGATATGGAAACGATATGGCATTCTACATGGGGTACTTCGACATGGCCTATTACTGCCGTATTTTATTTTGAAAATGCAGGTGAGATGGACTACCTGATTTATTATCCACGCTCTGACGGCGGCTCTAATGGAAATTTCAAAGAATTTAACCTGTATATATCCTATAAAGAAAATCCGAACCGTGATGCAGCAGCAGATTGGGAACTTTACGGACAATATGACTTTTCCGGAAGTGCTTCACCAACAGACATTACTTTTAGCCCTGCATTGGAAAATCCGACAGCTATTAAATTTGAAGTACTTTCGGGTACGGGTGACAATGAAAACGGCTTTGCCAGTTGTGCGGAAATGGAATTCTACAGGAACAACCCGTTAAGTCTTGACCTGAGCCATATTTTTACGGATCATCTTTTTTCCGGAATAAAACCGGGAATAACAGAGTCAGATATATTAAATGATTCCGAGATACCGCCTTTTTTCAAAAACCTAGCGCTTCAGTTATTAGCCGGGAACTATTCTCCGTTCCGTATCCAGGATTACGAAGCCTATCGTCCGGTTGCCGATCTGGCCAAAGAATTTAAAACCAGTGAATACAATAAATATGAAAATCCGACAGGTATATGGATGGAAGAGGGGAAAGAGATGTATGTATTTGTTGATGATACCCGGGGAGAGAAAGTCAGCCTGATCTCGCGGAATTGGACTACCGACCAGACAGGGAATTATCTGCTGAAGACGGGGATGAACCAGATCAAACCTACTTCCACTGGACAAGCCTATATCAGTTATTTTACCGGGAATTATAAAACTGCTTTACCCGTCAAAATACATATTGCCGGAGGGAAGATCAACGGTTATTTCGACCGTAACAAACATACCGCTGAAGAATGGCAGGTCATACTGAATGACGCGGCAGGTGACCACCTCGATATCGTGGGTAATTATACCAATTGTGTATTTCATATTCCTTCATTGAAAACCAATTGTCCGAGGGATGGGATGAGGCTGATCCAATTATATGACGAGATCATAGAAATAGAGTTCGAACAAATGGGATTATTCAAGTACCAGAAAGTTCCCAAAAATCATATGCTCGGAAGAAATATGCCCAGCGGTTACATGCATGCAGACGGATTGGGAGCGGCATTTCACAACAATACCATGAACAGTGTCGGAAATCCGGATGTTATTGTAACCGGAGATAATAGTTGGGGTATTGCGCATGAATATGGCCATGTAAACCAGATAAGGCCGGGTTTGAAATGGGTCGGAACTGCCGAGTGTACCAATAATATCTATTCTTCTTATATCCAATACTTGTTGACATCAAAATATGCAACCCTTCACCTGAGGCTGGAACATGAAAATTGCCTGGATATTGAAGGGGGAGAGAAGGTGATTGGAGGCAGATTCAATTCCCATCTTCATTATGGAGTCCTCAAAGGTAATAACTGGTTGTTCCAGCAGGGTCAGGACGGAACAAGCGATCATTTTGTCAAACTGGTTCCGATGTGGCAGCTGAACCTGTATTTTAAAGTGGCAAAAGAAGCTCCATGGTACCGTCCTGACTGGTTTGGGGATATTTGTGAAGAAACACGCACTACAAATGATGCCGGCTTTACAAATGGTCAGCATCAGATCAATTTTATGAAACGTGCCTGTAAATATACGAAAACCGACCTGATTGATTTTTTTGAAAAAGCAGGTATGTTGAAGCCGATTGACGTGGAAATTGATGATTATGGAAAACAAAACCTGAAAATTACCCAGGCCATGTGTGATGAAGTGGTGAAATATGTCCGTGACAACGGGTGGCAAAAACCGGATGGGATCATCAATTATATTAGTGGCAATACCATTAAAATATATGAAAACAGATTACCGGTACAAGGTGTTATTAATCAGGGGATAAATGGTTCGGGTACATCACGGGTCGTCTCTCATCATACGTGGAAAAACGCCGTAGTTTATGAAACCTATGCCGGTGAAGAGGTGGTAAGGATCACAATGGCCGGAACAGGGACCACTGATAATTCATCCACTAAAGTGCCTTATCCGGCCGGCGCAACGAAAATCGTGGCTGTAGCATGGGATGGAACCCGTACAACGGTGTATCAGCCTTAAAACAAATACGGTCGCCATGGTGTGTTAGAATGTTATGTGAAAAATCCTGGCCTCATGCTGATCTGGAAGGGGGTAGCGTGAACTTTGAACTTTGAACCCGGAACATTGGACTTTTTCGGTCTGTCTTTATCATGAATACTATAAACTTGCTGTGATTGAGCACTGATCATATCAGGTAAGGAATATTTTTATGGAATTTGTCTTTCAAAAATATAAAATGAATATCTTTGTTTCAGCAACCTAAAATAAGGATGCATAACCAGAGATGAATGTGTCATAATTTTATACTATGGCTTTTATAGATTATTACAAGGTATTGGGTCTCGATAAAAATGCTTCGGAAAGCGATATAAAGAAGGCATACAGGAAACTGGCCAGAAAGCACCATCCGGACATGAACCCCAATGATCCGGAAGCGGATAAAAAATTTCAGGCCATTAATGAGGCGAATGAAGTATTAAGTGATCCTGAAAAAAGGAAAAAGTACGACCAGTATGGAGAGAACTGGAAACATGCTGACCAGTATGAGGAAGCACGTCGCCAGCAGTCTTATTCCCAGCCGGGTGGGGGAGGAGATTTTTGGTCTACCGGGGATTTTTCAGGAATGGGTGCCGACGGATTTTCCGATTTCTTTGAGTCTTTGTTTGGAAACAGGGGATCCGGTAGAAGCAGTCACCGGAGTAACTCTTTCAGGGGGCAGGATTATAATGCCGAATTGCATCTGGCTTTCCGGGATGCAGCAACTACCCATAAGCAGACATTGGAAGTGAACGGTAGAAAAATACGTATTACCGTGCCTGCCGGGATTACCAACGGGCAGGTCATCAGGTTGGCCGGGCAGGGAGCTCCGGGCGCCAATGGCGGACAGGCAGGAGACCTCTATATAACGTTTGTGATTGCAGAAGATCGGGAATTTAAGCGGGCCGGGGACGACTTGTATGTAGATGCGCCGCTTGACCTTTATACTGCGGTGCTGGGAGGGGAACAGACGGTGGATACCCTGCAGGGAAAAGTGAAAGTGAAGGTGAAGCCTGAAACCCAGAACGGAACAAAGGTACGGCTTAAAGGGAAAGGGTTTCCTGTATACAGGAAAGAAGGACAATTCGGGGATCTGATTGTCACTTTTTCTATCAAAATCCCGACAGGATTGACCGACAAACAGAAAGAACTCTTTGCCCAATTATCCAAGTCTTAACAAAAACCTTCTTAAGTTATGCAAACCGATTTAATCATAGCTAGTGAGTATTGTCAGGAGTTCCATGTGGAATCTTCTTTTATCGAGCTTCTTGCAGATGAAGGGCTCATCGAATTGCAGATCGTAGAAGGTGTGTCCTATATCCTGACAGATCAAATACCCGATCTGAACCGGTATGTTCGCTGGCATTACGACTTATCCATCAATATTGAAGGAATAGATACGATCAGGCATTTATTGCTGAAAATGGATGAAATGCAGCTGGAGATATCCCGGTTGAGACAACAACTGGCCTTGTTAGGTACTCCTGATTCCAGAATAGAAAATTGGTAATTACCTGTATATTCCCGGTATAATTGGATTTATTGGATTATCTTTTTCCCTATCAGTTCTCATTATGGCAATGGGGGGTAATCATATTTTGTGGATTGTGTATCGGCATGTCCAAGACAGGGATCAATGGACTGGGAACCGTTGTTGTTCCGGTATTGGCCCTGATATTTGGTGCAAGACTTTCTACAGGGGTGTTGCTTCCAATGCTTTGTGCAGCGGACTTATTTGCTGTGATTTATTATCGGCGCAATGCGGAATGGAAATACATCATCCGGTTGCTTCCGTGGGCACTGGCCGGATTTGCCCTGGCTATATTTACAGACCACTTGATACCGGAAAAAGGGTTTAAAATACTTATCGGGATATGTATCCTTTCAGGGCTGGTGGTGATGCTTTGGAACGACCGTCATCGCAGAGATGCAGTGATCCCTTCGACCTGGTGGTTTACCGCTTTATTCGGAATAGCAGGAGGCTTTTCAACCATGATTGGAAATGCAGCAGGGCCTATTATGTCTGTTTTTCTTCTTTCAGTACGGTTACCAAAAAAATCTTTTGTAGGAACAGCTGCCTGGTTTTTTTTAATTGTGAACTACCTGAAACTTCCTCTTCAGTATTTTGTTTGGCACAATATTTCCGCCGATAGTTTATTGTTTAACCTGACTGTCTTACCTTTTATTGCGGTGGGCGCCTGGATGGGAATTGTTTTCGTGAGAAAAATTTCAGAGAAAAATTACAGGTTAGTCGTGTATGTACTGACATTATTATCCACGTTGTTATTATTTATATAGCAGCAACAGGAAAATAGGCGAATTCTTAAGATATTTTGTATCTTTGGCAGGATGGGATTTTAATCCTGACCAGGATTAAAAATAAGAGAGGCCAATACTTTATTTTATTATTTTAACTGAGATTATATGAAAAATAATTTTTTTGTGTTCATCCTTCTGTTTTGCCTGGTTGGGTGTACGGTAAATAAAACTACGGAAAAAGAACTTGTCGACTATGTAAATACCCGAATAGGCAATATAAGTATTTTGCTGGTACCTACTTTTCCGACCACGCATTTACCCAATAGTATGTTGCGCATGATCCCGCCTCATACGGAATTTGTGACTGACCGTATGCCGGGTTTACCGTTGAATGTTCCTTCACACAGGCAGGGAGATGTTTTGCATCTGATGCCTTTTTGCGGTTCTTCCGATCCGTTGCCGGTCAATATCCAGTATCGTTATGATCAGGAGATATCTACGCCATACCGTTACTCTGTCTTACTGGATGATTTTGATATTTATGTAGATTTTGCGCCGGCTTCGAAATCGGCCATCTATACTTTTACCTATGAAAAGGAAGGTCCCCGGTATGTGATGCTTCGTACGGTGCGTAACGGGGAGCTTAGTATTGAAAAAAATGTAATGACCGGATATGAAAATTACAGGGGTACCAAACATTATTTCTATCTTGAATTTGAACAATCGCCGGTGGAAACGGGAAAGGTAGAGGCAGGAAACCGTTCTGTTCCTTATGCCCGTTTTTCCGATGAGGTAACAACCGTGAAATTAAGGTATGGGATATCCTATATCAGTGTTGAGCAGGCAAAAAAGAACCTTGAAAAGGAGATCCGGGATTATGATGTAGCGAACCTGGCCCAGCAGGCCCGTTCAGTATGGAACAAAACACTTGGAAAAATAGAAGTGAAAGGAGGTACGGAAGATCAGAAAACAACTTTTTACACCGCTTTGTACCGCGCCCATGAACGGATGATACACATATCTGAAGATGGTAAATACTATAACGGTTTTGATGGAAAAGTACATGATGACGAAGGGATTGCTTTCTGGACAGATGATTGGATCTGGGATAACTACCATGCGTTACATCCTTTGCAAACGATTTTAAATCCGGCTGATCAAGCGGAAAAGATGACTTCCTATATCCGTATGTGCGAACAATCTCCTGAGAAGTGGATGCCTACTTTTCCAGGTGTTTTTGGAGATGCGCATTGTATGAATGGTAATCATGCTGCAGTCATGTTTATTGATGCGTGGAACAAAGGAATTAAATTTGACCTGGAAAAAGCATTCGAAGGAATGAAAAATACGGTGATGACCGAAACCATGATACCCTGGAGAAGGGCGCCTAAAACAGAACTGGATGATTTTTACCATAAAAACGGCTGGTTTCCGGCATTACATCCTGATGAAAAAGAGACAGTGGCACTTGTCGATGCTTTTGAACAACGCAATGCCGTTGCAGTGACACAGGCTGCTTCGTATGATGATTGGAGTATTGCACAAATGGCAAAACATCTTGGAAAAAAGGAGGATTATAACTTCTTCATCAAACGGGCGTTTAATTATCGCCATCTTTTCAATAAGGAAACAGGTTTTTTCCATCCTAAAGACAAACATGGAAAGTTCATAGAGCCTTTTGATTATATTTTCTCGGGAGGGATCGGATCCAGGGCCTACTATGATGAAAATAACGCCTGGACATATATATGGGATGTACACCACAATATTGCTGATCTGATCGATCTTTTCGGAGGCCGTCAGCCTTTTATCGATAAATTGGACCGGTTGTTTGTCGAAGACCTGAAAATATCGAAATGGCAGTATTATGCAGTGCAGCCTGATGCCACCGGAAATGTCGGGCAATTTGTCATGGGAAATGAACCCAGTTTTCATATACCTTATTTGTACAATTATGCCGGACAACCCTGGAAAACACAAAAAAGAATCCGGATGCTGATGGAAAGCTGGTTCAGGAATGACCTGATGGGTATCCCCGGTGATGAAGACGGAGGTGGAATGACGGCTTTTTATGTTTTTTCAGCCATGGGCTTTTATCCTGTGTCGGCGGGAATACCTGCCTATAATATCGGAAGTCCTATATTTGAAGAGGTGACCATTCATCTGGATAACGGGAAGAAGTTTATCATCAAAGCTCCCGGATCATCATGGAGCAATAAATACATTATATCAGCCAAAATGAACGAAAAATCACTGGACCGGCCATGGTTTGTCCATGATGATATTGTCAGTGGTGGTGTTCTTGAGCTGGAAATGGCAGATCGTCCCAACAAGCAATGGGGTATTGCTCCCGATGCTGTTCCGCCATCAGAGGGAATAGAGATAAAATACCTTGAATAATATCATTCCTTTTACGGAACAATGCATTTAAATGTCTGGTGTTTTCCGGATGAGTTGGTGGATCGAATGAGATATAGTCCTCTGTTCAGGGAAACGGAAAATTGATGGTCGGAAGTATGTTTGCTTGAAATAAGGCGTCCGGTGGTATCAAATACTTCGATTTTGACAGGATCCGTCAGCCCTTTAAGATAAACAGTATTGTAATCTACCCAGACAAACGTATCGATACCGTATTTTTCTTCAGCAGAAGTAGTCGGACCGGGATCCGGGTTAGGGTCTGGATTAGAATCAGGCTGGTAATTTAATTTCTTATCCATCCATTTTATCCGTTCCCTGATATAGTTCTTCACATTGTTTACTTCGGCCTGATAACTTCCTAAAGCTTGTGAGTTCTGATGTACCATTTTATTCAATATATCCCAGCGCATAAAGTTAAGCATTTGGGATTGGTTCATTTGTTCGGCATATTCATCTACTACCTTTAACAGGGCTTCTTCTGACAATATCCCTTTATCCCGGTAATGGGAATATACAGAACGCAACTGATTCTGGAATAAAATGTCGGAGAATATCCTGTTTACCAGATCTCTTGCCCCGGTTGCCGCGCTTCCTTTACTGTTATATATCCATGCCGGATTGCTGTTGATAGGGAAGGTCCGGTTGTCGTTTTCGTAGGCAAGATCGAAATCCCATACCGGGCCGAAGCGGAATATATCTTCGTTCCTTTGTTTATACATATACACGCTCCAATAGGTATCTGTATTTCCACTTATTTCGCCTACCAGGAAATGCCGGATGAAGGTTTCCATATCCAGATATTTTCTGTAACCGTTATTTGGATCCCTGAAATTACTGGAAAATAATGCACTTTCCATGGCTTCAAAGTGTGATTTAATATAACTGCTTTGTGCGCTTACAATCTCATCATCTTTCGGATATTGAATGGTGACCGGGATATTTTTTAGCTTAGAGTAAAACTTTGATGTTTCACCCGAGGCATATGCGTCGATTTCTATCAGATATCCTCCAGAAAGTTTGGGTAGGGAAGTATCTGTTTTTTTCATCTTTTCCACTTCGACACGTTTATCAGCTACTTCAATCTGGTCACAAAGTTGATAAGTCCCTTTGTATTCGCCGTTTAATAATACATCTACCGCTACTCCCGCAGGTGTGTAGGGCATTTCCAACCGTCTGCTCAAATCAAAAGCCAACAGGTTTCTCATCAACGTTTTGTCACCATAATTATTGATCAGGGTCCAGTTCTTTTCTTTAGCCGGGAGTCCCAGTAAACTAGCTTTTTCATATAACTTCATCCGGTAGGGTTTTTTGGGAAAATTCCAACTGGCATTTCCACGACCCCGGATGTTGAGGCTATCGGTGTATATTTGGGTTCCGTTTTCAGATATAACGGATACAATTCCTTTCAGGTATTTTTCCTTTTCAACAATATCATCTGCATTGGTTGTATGGATGCTGATGGTTGGCAGGTTAGTGATCTGTATTAATTTTGAATCATCTCCCTGTCCCGGATGTCCGTAGAATTCGATTTCAGCGATATTACACCTGACGTCATTCGGTCCGACATACCTGACATACCTGAATCCTCTGGAGCAGTTGATACTTTGTGCCGTCATCCGGTTGTCCTCAGGGCGTGACGATATCATGAATAAAGGTACGGCATCACCGAAATCGGGGTGATTGGCCCCTTCAAAGACACCCAGTACCAGTCTCTTACCCCATTCCGGTCGTGGACAATAGGCGATTTGTGTGATGATGTGTTTTTCACCCAGATCCATTCCAGCCCATCCTCCGCTTCTCTGATAAGTAGCAAACATGTTTTGCAGATCCCCGTCAAAAGCATTGGCAGCTGTATTGACCGTATAAGACTGTTGCCCGGTACTATAATCTACACATTCAGCTGTCCCGATAATCCTTCCGTTGAGTTTTTCCGGAGTATTCTGTCCCTTTATACCCAATATCGAACCAGCAGCAATCAGGAAAATGATTAAGTTTATCTTGCTCAAGGATCTGCTCATACAATCATTTTTTTGTTCAAGTATACAATTTTTTTTCGTATTTTTAGAAAATACAAGTAATATAAAACAATTAATGTTATACTTCCTGAACGTAATCAACTTTCTCAATGTGACTTAATGAAATAATAAATAGCACTGAGTGCTTAATTAGTTATTGGATCAATTAATGATCAGGATGAGTAATATGATATACTTTCATACAGTTTGTTACGTCAATTTTTTCAGACCTGTCTTTCTGTGAAAAAAATATTTATATTTGCTTGTTTTACAAAGAGCATCAAAATGATATTTGTATGAGGAATATTTTTTATGTACTGTTATTATTTTTAGTCACAATATCTTCGTGTAATAAAGATGAGGGACCGGGAGGTTCTTCTTCCATAGAGGGTTATGTCTATAATGTTGTTCATAGGGATGACAATTTTTCTTTTACTGTGGATACTGTTCCTGCAATAAAGGAAGATGTTTTTTTGGTATTTGGTGATGATGGATATTTTGGTGATGATGTGGAAACCGACAGGAATGGCTTATATAGGTTTAATTATCTGAGAAAAGGAAATTATACCGTTTATGCTTATTCCGAATATGCCGATGGTAGTAGGGATGCTATTAGTAAAGATATAAAGGTCCGTTCAGGTACGGAACGTGTTGAAAATATATATATTCACACAGGGAAAGCCAATGGAACCTCTATGATCAAAGGTTCCGTTTATATGCATTATTATGATAAAGGATCAAAAGTAGATGAGGGGCCGGCTATATCGACCCGTGTCTACATTAAGAATTTTGGAGAGGAAACCCACTTTGATGATGTTCGTGTGGGTGATCAGGGGGTTTTTATCTTTCAGAAGATACTACCCGGTAAATATGAAATATGGGTTCCTACCGAAGACCCTGATACGGAAAAACTATCTCCTGTCAAGATGGAGATTGAGGTGGATGAGACGGGTAAAATTTATGAGTTACCCAGGAGATTCGTGATCATAACAACGGTATAAGATTGATAAAATAACATGAAGAAAATATTTTGCGCTATTGTTACGCTGCTTCTATGGATAGCTTTGTTCGATATAGATGCCCAGACGCCGAAAAATATACCGGAAGGACATAAACAGCAACCGGACACAAGTGTTCAATTGCCGCAGCGTGAGATTAAAACATCCTTCCTTACTACTGAAGAAAAGAGAGACAGGAGGAAGAATCTGGTAGTAAAAGAAGTGAATACCGACAGTAAAGGTAAGCGGCAATGGTTGGATCATTTGACAGTATGGGACGAAAACGGGCTTAAGCTGGAAGAAATTGAGTATGCTGTTTATGGCCAGAGAGAAAGGGTAACTTTTGAATACGATGAGAACGGGAAATGTATCAGGGAAAATGTATACAATGATAAAGATAAGTTGTACCGTATCCGGAAGTATGAATATAATGAAGCCGGGAGAAAGAAAATACAATACAATTATAATCCTGATGGGAAATTATTTTCAACAAAGATTTTTGAATATTCATATAAATAACTGCAATAATAGAGTATAGAAGCAAATGCTGACCAGGATAAATACTGTCTTAAATGATATGGAATCGATCACACTTGATGAAATGTCAGGTATCCGTTTGATGGACCGGATAGATATGAAATTTGTATCTTCTATATCTGTTCTCCCTCAGCTTTTAGATGAAATGCTTCCATACTTTAAGGTACAAGAGGTCGATAATCAGCGTATTTCTTCTTATGCCACACAATATCTGGATACATCAGGCCTTGAGATGTTTGTCATGCATCAGAACGGAAAGCTTAACCGGCAAAAGGTAAGGATCCGTTCCTATGTTGATTCTAACCTGTCTTTTTTGGAAGTGAAAAATAAGAACAATAAGGGCAGGACGAGGAAGATGCGGGTTCCGGTGAATATGACCCATATTAATTCTGTGAATGATTTAGGAGATGAAAGATGTTTTCTGGATGAAAACTCGATTTTTCAGACTTCCGGATTGAAGCCGACTTTGGCAAATGAATTTGAACGCATTACTTTGGTTAATGACCGTAAAACGGAACGCATCACCATAGATATTCATTTATCATTTTACAATTATCAGACAAAATGTAAGGAAATACTTGATAACATGATGATCCTGGAGTTGAAACAGGATGGATGGCAACAGTCTGATTTCAGGGATATATTGAACAGGTTACGTATCAAGCAGTTCTCTTTTAGTAAATATTGTATGGGAACGGTTTTAACCAATCCGGATGTTAAATATAACCGGTTTAAAGGTAGATGGACTTTAATTAATAAAATTATATAATACACATATGATTCAGGCAGATTACGATCCGGAGATTGGTGCAGAATATGCACAGGAATTGGCAGGGAAAGGATTAACCTTTATGGGGGTCGATGTTTTTGATCCTACTAATTTTTGGATGTTGTTGATGCGTTTTGCGTTCAACTTATTGATATGTTGGATCATTATTCAGTTTTTTTATTACAGGAAAAGCCGGAGGAAAGATTATTATTTTACATTTATGCTTTTTGGGGTAACCATATTCTTTTTGCTTTTTCTTTTACAAAGCATTCCCATGCAAATCGGTTTTGCATTGGGACTTTTTGCCATTTTCGGTATGATCCGGTATCGAACGGAAACCGTACAAATCAGGGAAATGACCTATCTGTTTGTGATCATCGGGATTTCTGTTGTTAATGGTTTGTCGATGGATGTACCTTATGCATCCGTAATTACGGCTAATGTTCTTTTTGTCGTGATTATATGGATACTTGAAAGCAATAAGTTCCTGAAACATACTTCCAACAAGATCATCCTTTATGAAAAAATACAATTGATCAAACCTGAAAATCAAACAGAGTTAATGGAAGATCTGAAAGAGAGGACAGGTTTGGATATCATTAAAGTAGAAGTTGGTCATATTGATTTCCTGCGTGATGTGGCATATCTTAAAGTATACTACCATCCGGATTCTGATGAGATCAATACCATCGATAATATTACCCGGTGGACATGATTTATTTTTGAATAATCAATATATTGTGTTTCGTTTATTACTTTTGATTTTACTCTTGTTTTCTGTCTCTGTGATTGCTCAACAGCGGGAAATGGATGGGGGAGCCTGTTTGGCTGTAGAAGTCAAGAAAGGAATAACACGGAATTTAGATTTGTCTGTTGAAGAAGAAGTACGCCTGATAACGAATAATACAGGTTTTAACAGGAGCATGACCACTTTAGGTGCGGATTATTCCCTGTTCAATAGAAGAATGAAAGTTGGGTTGTATTATTGTTATATGTATGTGTACAATAGTGATTTTTATTATGAAAGCAGACACCGTGTTTATCTTTCTTTATCCTATAAGCAACCTTTGGGAAACTTTATTTTAAGTTGGCGGGGAAGGTTGCAAAGGACTTACCGGAATGAAAATAAAGGTGAGTACAAGGTCAACCCCAAATATATTTTGAAAAATAAACTGGAGCTTGAATACCACATCTTAGGTTCCCGATGGAGGCCTTTTTTATCCTGTGACCTGTCTAACACCATAAATGATCCGATAGTGAATGAGATATATAGGGCCAGGTTTCAGGGTGGAACTAATTACCGCCTGAGCAGAGCTACTTCTTTGGATCTTTTTTTGCGTTTTGATGAATATTTTTCCGGAAAGGATCCCCGGGTCTTTTCTATCGGGGTTGCTTATAAAGTTAAATTATAGTACTAACCGACCATACAAAAGGGAATATATTAACCTAAGTTCTACTTAAGGATAAAGATTAATTATGCACCGAATAAGGATAATATCACTTTCCGTTCGCAAAGTGGCCGGGCTATTTTGCCCGTAAATAATTGCCTGAGGCACCTTATCGACGCTAAGCTGTTTGAGCAAAGCCGTTAGGCGAACGGCGAAGCCCTCACGACCGGAGGAAGTAACCGAGTTCTTAGCGTCAAGCCGTTTTTGATTCTTTTTGCGGCATCAACTTAGGTGAAGCCGATCTCATGACCAAAGGGAATAAAAAGAATGAAGAATCAATCACTTACGGTATTTCGATGAACATTGATTATGTTCGAACGCACATTAGTTTATTTACGCTATTTATCCAATAATTTTGATAAGCATTTTTCCAGACTGTCCTGCCAATGATTGATCTTTATACCGTATGCCGTCTTGATAGCAGTTTTGTTAAGGACGCTGTAATATGGCCGGGTGGCAGCAGCAGGATAATCTTTTGTCTCGATAGGTTGCACCATGCATTTTAATCCGGATAACCGCATGATTTCATGAGCAAAATCGTACCAGCTACATACGCCTTCGTTAGAAAAATTGAAGACCCCAAGTTTCATTTGGTTTGCAGCAGCTTTTTCAACAATAACCATAATGGTGGCTGCCAGATCTGCAGCATAAGTGGGGGTTCCTACCTGATCGGAGACAACATTTAATACTTCCCTTTCTTTTCCCAACCGTAGCATGGTTTTCACAAAGTTATTCCCAAATGAGGAGTATAGCCAGGATGTCCGTATAATGATGCAGTCAGACACCGTCAATGCGGCTGTTTCTCCGGCCAGTTTACTTTGTCCGTATACTGAAACCGGCGCTGTAGGATGATCCTCTTTATACGGTAGATAGGCGGTGCCATCATATACATAGTCGGTAGATATATGGATCAATTTTGCCTTCCTTTGAATACAAGCCCGGGCCAGATTCTCTACTGCTGTCGCATTAATGGAAAATGCCGCTTTTTTATCTTCTTCGGCCTTATCAACGGCTGTATAAGCCGCACAATTGATGACTATTTCTATGTGATGCTGCAGGAAAAAATGTTCAACAGCTGCATAATCAGTAATATCTAACTCTTCCACATCAGTGAAAAAGAAATGATGTGGGATATGCTTTTCCGACAATAACCGGAGTTCATTACCTAATTGCCCGTTGGCTCCCGTAACTAATATTTTACTCATAGTCAAGGTTATTCAAAGGTAAAATCACTGTCTATCTTACTTAATTCCGGTAATGAACGGTCCTTATCAGAAATCGTGGCCCTGTTCATATCTACTTTCCAATCAATATTCAGTTCCGGATCATTATAGATAATTCCACCTTCTGAGGCGGGATGGTAAAACTGATCGCACTTATACATGATCGTAGCCTGCTCGCTTAGCACTGAAAAACCATGGGCGAATCCGCCCGGAATATACAACTGTCGTTTATTATCTGCAGATAATTCTGTGCCCATCCATTTGCCGAATGTTGGTGAACCTTTGCGCAGATCCACTACCACATCATATATAATACCATCAAGTACACGTATCAGTTTGGTCTGTGCATGGGGATTTTTCTGGAAATGTAATCCCCTTATCACCCCATATTTTGATGATGATTGGTTGTCCTGGCAAAATATTGTTTGGATTCCAGCTTCGGATAAGGCTTTCTGATTATAACTCTCGAAGAAATATCCACGGGAATCACCAAAGACTTTCGGCTCTATAATTTTTAACCCGGGGAAATCAGTTTGAATAATATTCATAAAAGCTATTAAAGATTTGCAATGGTTTTCAGATAAGTACCATATGAATTGTTTTTGTATTCACCAGCCAAAAGCAAGAGTTGCGATTGGTTGATAAATCCCCGCCGGTAAGCAATTTCTTCAATGCAGGATACTTTTAATCCCTGGCGGTGTTCAATGGTGGAAATATAATTTGAGGCCTGTAACAAACTGTCATGTGTTCCTGTATCCAACCAGGCAAATCCTCTTCCCAAAAGTTGCACTTTTAAACGATTTTCCTGCAAGTAGAGTTTATTTAAGTCCGTGATCTCTAATTCTCCTCTCAGGGAAGGTTTTAACGATTTTGCTTTTTCTACTACATCATTTGAATAAAAGTACAATCCTGTAACGGCATAATTCGATTTTGGCTTTTCAGGTTTTTCTTCCAGGCTTAAAACATTTCCATTTGAATCAAATTCGACAACACCATATCGTTCAGGATCTTTTACATAATAGCCAAAGACTATGGCACCATCTTCTATTTTGGCTGTTTCCAGTAACATTTGTCCGAAACCATACCCATAGAAGATGTTATCTCCAAGTACCAGGCAAACATTATCGTTTCCGATAAATTCTTCGCCCAGAATGAATGCTTGAGCCAATCCGTCAGGTGAAGGCTGTATCTTATATGTCAGTTTTAGTCCGAGATGCCCTCCATCCCCTAATAAATCCTCATATAAGTGAATATCTTTCGGGGTGGAAATGATCAATATTTCACGAATACCGGCCAACATCAAAACAGACAAGGGATAATAAATCATCGGCTTGTCATATACCGGGATAATTTGCTTCGAAATACTTTTAGTAATAGGATAAAGGCGGGTTCCGGAGCCACCTGCCAGGATAATACCTTTCATAAGGAATCTGATGAGTTTAATTTTTTTTCAAAATAGCCGATGGTTTTTAGCAAACCATCTTCCAGGGGTACTAACGGTTGCCACCCGAGTTTATCTTTGGCCAGCTGAATATTTGGTTGTCTTTGGATCGGATCATCCTGAGGCAAAGGTAAATATATCAATTTTGATTTTGAACCTGTTAAACGGATCACCATTTCTGCCAGTTGCTTGATGGTGAATTCACCAGGATTACCCACATTGACCGGTCCAGTGAAATCATCAGAGGTGTTCATCAAACGGATCATTCCTTCAACCAGATCGTCCACATATTGGAAACTTCTGGTTTGAAGGCCATCACCGTAGATGGTAATATCTTTTCCCTGTAATGCCTGGACAATGAAATTGGAGACTACCCGTCCGTCATTTGGATGCATTTTTGGTCCGTAAGTATTAAAAATGCGGATAATCTTGATTCGGACATTATTTTGCTGATGGTAATTCATGAACAGGGATTCAGCGCAACGTTTCCCTTCATCATAACAGGAACGGATCCCGATAGGATTTACATGTCCCCAGTATGATTCGGTCTGCGGGTGGATCTGCGGATCACCATATACTTCACTGGTAGACGCCTGTAAGATCTTTGCACGTGTACGTTTGGCCAATCCTAACATATTGATGGCTCCCATTACAGATGTCTTGATGGTTTTTATCCCATTGTACTGGTAATGTATCGGAGAAGCAGGGCAGGCCAGATTATAGATCTCGTCTACTTCTGCAAAAAAAGGACTGACCACATCATGCCGGACCAATTCAAAATAAGGATTTCCTATTAAATGGATGATATTCTCTTTAGCTCCTGTGAAAAAATTATCCACACAGATTACTTCATTTTTCTCGTTTAAAAGCCTTTCACATAGATGAGATCCTATAAAACCGGCGCCACCGGTAACTAAAATTCTTTTCATATCAGTTAAACATGGGTGTCAATAATTTACCAAACAACAAAAGTACAAAATATCTTTGAAGGTATATCAGATAAATAAAAAGAGCCTATGGTGGAAAACCACGGGCTCTTTAATCTTAAAAACCTTATTGGGTACTATACAGCAAGTGAAAACCTGACAAATTTCACAACTGTGAGATCTTTGTCCTGTTCCTTAAGGTAATCACTTACCTTTTTCTTTCCGTCTTTAATAAAGTCCTGATTGACCAGGGTCATTTCTTTGAAAAACTTCTCTAATTTACCGTTGGCAATTTTTTCCAACAAATCACTCGGTTTACCTGCATTTTTAGGGTCATTTTTGGTTTGATCCAGGGCAATTTCCAATTCTTTTTTAACAACATCTTCCGGAACGTTTTCCTTATCAACTGCTACAGGATTCATGGCTGCTACCTGCATAGCGATATCACGACCGACTTGTTTGTCTGCCAACACCTTATTAAAACCCACCAGACATGCCAGTTTGTTTCCAGGATGGATATATGCTACCACTTCAGCAGCTTCTAGACGATCAAAAAATGTGAGATCTATTTTTTCTCCGATAACAGCCACTTTTTCATTCACTCCTTCGGCAACTGTAATTCCGTTTACATTTAAACTCTTCACAGCTTCCAGATCGGCTGCATTTTCTTTCAATGCCGCGCTGGCAATATCTTCTGTAAATTTAATGAAATCAGCTCCTTTTGCTACGAAGTCGGTTTCACAACTCAATACTGTTAAAACACCCTTAGTGGCGTCATCAGATACTTTAGCAATGACACAACCTTCTGAAGCCTCACGGTCAGCACGTTTGCTAGCCACTAATTGTCCTTTTTTACGGATAACAGCAACGGCCTGCTCATAATCGCCATTGGTTTCTTCCAATGCTTTTTTACAGTCCATCATTCCTGCACCCGTCATTTTCCTAAGTTTTGCTACTTCTGCTGCACTTATAGCCATGTGTAATATTTTATAATCTGTTTAAAATTTTTATTCTTCGTCTTCAGCTACATTTTTTTTGGCTGGCTTTTTTGTGATCTTTTTTGCAGATTTTTTATCTTCTACAACTTCATCCTCATCTTCAGCAACATTACGTTTTGCTGTTTTCTTTGTTTTTTTCTGTTGAGGAGCCTGATCTTCATTTCCTTTTTCCAGTTTGCGTTCATTGCTCCCTTCCTGAATAGCGGAAACAACGGTGTCCACAATAATAGCGATGGAGTTGGCCGCATCGTCATTGGCAGGGATCGGGAAATCAATCAGTTCGGGATCAGAATTGGTATCTACCATTCCGAATACAGGTATGTTCAAACGGCGTGCTTCATTTACGGCAATTCGTTCTTTCATGATATCTATAACGAAAAGCGCTGCCGGGAGCCGTGCCATATCAGCAATACTACCCAGGTTTTTTTCCAGTTTGGCACGCTGGCGGCTGACCTGGAGTTTCTCCCTTTTAGCCATATTGTCAAATGTGCCATCGGTGACCATCTTGTCGATAGTAGACATTTTTTTGACAGCTTTCCGGATAGTGGGAAAGTTGGTCAACATTCCACCAGGCCAACGTTCTGTCACATACGGCATTCCTGCCGGTTTTACTTTTTCGGCAACAATATCCTTTGCTTGTTTCTTGGTAGCTACAAATAATACTTTCCTGCCTGATTTTGCTATTTGTTTCAAAGCCTGGGCTGCTTCCTCAAGCTTTGCTTGTGTTTTTTGTAAATCAATAATATGAATCCCGTTACGTTCCATAAAAATATAAGGAGCCATATGAGGATTCCATTTTCTTTTCAAGTGGCCAAAGTGGCAACCTGCATCTAATAATTGTTGAATCGTTACTTTAGACATTTATTTACTTTTATCAATTGTTTACATTCTTTTTACATACTTTCCGATGCAATCCCGAAGTAGCTTTCAAAAAACATGAAACGTCTCGGGGATTTAGATACTAAACGAATACACCAATAATTCTTTGAATTGTTTATGGAATTATTTGATGAAGACCATTCAGTGCAACAGGATTAACGTTTACTGAACTGGAAGCGTTTACGTGCTTTAGGTCTACCTGGTTTTTTACGTTCCACTTCACGGGGATCACGTGTCATGAAACCAGCCGCTTTTAATTTGGGCTTATTGGTTTCATCTAATTTTACAAAAGCTCGTGAGATAGCCAAACGTAAAGCTTCGGCCTGGCCTTTGATTCCCCCACCATTCAGATTAACTTTGATATCATATTGTCCGGCTACTTCAAGAACATTGATGGGTTGTTCCACAATGTATTGAAGAGTTCCAAGCGGAAAATAAGTCTTCAAATCCTTATCGTTAATCGTAATATTTCCTTTACCTTCACTGAGATATACGCGAGCGATGGCTGCTTTTCTTCTTCCAATGGCGTTGATTACTTCCATGAATTATTTGATAGAATTAAGGTTGATAGCTTTAGGTTGTTGGGCTTCATGCGGATGTTCGGTTCCGGCATATACATGAAGATTCCGGAAAAGGGCAGCTCCTAATCTGTTTTTAGGTAACATTCCTTTGACAGATTTTTCAACTACCGCTATAGGATTCTTACGCAGTAATTGTTCTGCAGTAATGACACGTTGTCCTCCCGGATATCCTGTATGGCGTACATATTCTTTTTCCGCCCATTTGTTTCCGGTGAAACGAACCTTATCGGCATTGATCACAATGACATTATCGCCACAATCAACATGCGGCGTGAAGCTGGGTTTATGTTTGCCCCTAAGCACCATGGCTATTTTGGCACATAAGCGACCCACTACTTCATTCTGGGCATCTACGATCACCCATTCTTTATTAACAGTTGCTTTATTGGCCGAAACTGTTTTGTAGCTTAAAGTATCCACTGATTAATTATTGATTTAACTATTTAAAAAACAACAAAATAGCATACTTTCCTCTTGAAAATATGGAATGCAAAGGTACAATTAATTTTGTAATTAACTATTTTTTTTGTATTTTTCAGTAAGAATTTATGGTCGGAAAATGTTCGTTTAGAAATAATCGTCAATTTGGCAGTTTTGAAATATAGCGGATGCTTATTGCACAATTATTGCATAAGATATGCCAATGTCCTAAATTAATATTATAAAAAATTGTATCAGTTAATATCCGATTTTGTTCCCAGTGGTGATCAGCCAGAGGCTATCCAGCAATTAACAGAAGGTTTGGAATCCGGATCGCCGCATCATACATTGCTTGGGGTGACCGGTTCCGGAAAAACCTTTACCATTGCTAATGTTTTGGCCAATATACAACGCCCAGCATTGATCCTGAGCCATAATAAGACTTTGGCAGCTCAGCTTTACGGTGAGTTTAAAACTTTTTTCCCGAACAATGCAGTCGAATATTTTGTATCCTATTATGACTACTACCAGCCGGAAGCATATCTGCCTACAACAGATACCTATATAGAAAAGGATCTATCTATCAATGAGGAAATAGAGAAGTTGAGGCTAAGCACCACCTCATCCTTACTTTCAGGAAGGAGGGATGTGATTGTGGTATCTTCTGTCTCCTGTCTGTATGGTATTGGTAACCCTAATGATTTTCATGAGAATACGATCTTTATTAAACAGGGGATGTCTATCAGCCGTAATAAATTCCTGCATCAGTTGGTATCAAGCCTTTATTTCCGAAGCGAACAGGATTTCAAACGTGGTACCTTCCGCGTAAAAGGGGATACGGTAGATATTTTTCTGGCATATAACGATGTGGGGTGCCGTGTGGTTTTTTGGGGTGATGAGATAGAGGAAATATATACATTCGACCCCATCAACAATCATATAGAAGACCGTTTTGAGGAAATCCGGATTTTTCCTGCCAATATTTTCGTAACAACAAAAGATAGGCAACAGTCTGCATTCAACCATATTCAGGATGATATGGTGAAACAACTGGATTATTTCAAATCCAATGGGCGGCATCTGGAGGCTAAACGTTTAGAAAACAGGGTGACATATGATCTTGAGATGATGCGGGAGTTAGGATATTGTTCCGGAATAGAGAATTATTCCCGGTATTTTGACAATCGCTTGCCCGGGACGCGGCCATTTTGCCTGCTGGATTATTTTCCTGATGATTTTGTAACCGTTATAGACGAGAGTCATGTCACTATACCCCAAATACGGGCCATGTATGGAGGCGACCATTCCCGGAAACTGAATCTGGTGGAATACGGGTTTCGTCTTCCTGCAGCGATTGATAATCGTCCCCTGAAATTTGAAGAATTCGAGTCCTTGATTGGTCAGGCAATATACGTGAGTGCCACACCGGCTGACTACGAACTGGAAAAAAGTGAGGGAGTTATCGTTGAACAGGTGATTCGTCCGACCGGCCTGTTGGATCCTGTAATTGAGATAAAGCCCAGCCTGAATCAGATTGATGATCTGCTGGAAAATATACGTCAGTGTGAAGAGCGTGATGAGAGGGTATTAGTGACCACACTGACCAAGCGCATGGCTGAGGAATTATCCAAGTACTTAGCAAAAGCGGGAGTCCGTTGCCGCTATATTCATTCCGATGTGGATACACTCGAACGTGTTGAGATCATGGAAGACTTGCGCGCAGGACGTTTCGACGTATTGGTAGGGGTAAACCTTTTACGTGAGGGTCTCGACTTACCTGAGGTATCGTTGGTCGCTATTCTGGATGCTGATAAAGAAGGATTCCTCCGTTCCGAACGTTCACTTACGCAGACAGCCGGACGTGCTGCACGGAACATCAACGGTAAGGTGATCATGTATGCCGACACCATCACAGAGAGTATGCAACGAACCATTGATGAAACGGATCGTCGTCGTAAAAAGCAACTGGACTATAATGAGGAGCACCATATCACACCCAAGCAGATCGTCAAAGCATTGGGATCTATCATGGGAGGGGAAAGAAACATAGAATCCCAGGAAGGGAAAACGCGCGCTTATGTTGAACAGGATATTAGTAATATGGCTGCAGAACCTGTGGTGAAATATATGACTCGTGAGGCGCTGGAAAAGACGATTCTCCATACCAAAAAAAATATGCAGAAAGCCGCCAAGGAACTCGACTTTATGGAGGCTGCCAGATTGCGTGATGAGATGTACGCTTTGCAAAAATTATTGAATGAGAAAAAGTGATCTCATACAAGTAGGAAAGCATGAATGTTCATAAAGTCAAAAAGTAGGTTATAATAGCTTTTTTGAAAATATTTTACATCTCTTTTTGTTCTGTTTTTCATGTGAATAAAATTAGTACACCTTAATTACTCTTTTTGTTATTCGCTATCGCTTATGAGACCGAATTCTATGTTAAAAACCAAATTATTTCATTATTATTTATCCAAATTTTATATCCAACTGATTTTGGTAATCATTTATATAAATCTGTCCTTTTTGCACTAAAGCGAAGATGATCTGTAAAAGCTTATTTCTTACATTGTTAATTATCAATTTGATTTT